>JBBQBW010000120.1:0-7088 GCA_038318025.1 Burkholderiales bacterium
GATCGGGTTGCGCGGGTCGGCCTTCTCGGTGGCCGACTTGTAGGCGGCGCGCGCCTCGTCGGTGCGGTTCTGCGCCAGCATGATGTCGCCGCGCAGGTCCGCCACCAGCGCCGCGTAGGCGGCATCGGTGCTGCCATCGAGCACCTTCAGCGCCTCGTCATACTTCTTCTGCTCGAGGAGCACGGCGGCGAGCCGCGTGCGCGCGACACCCTGGTGCAACTCCACTCCCTTGCCCATCACCCATTCGAGCTGCTTGCGCGCCTCGTCCAGGTTGCCGGCATCGAACGCGACCTTGGCCAGCGTGAGCGCGGCCTCCGACGCGTAGTACGAGCCGGGATGTTTGGCGATCAGCGCCCGCGCGGCGTCGCCCGTCTTCTTCGGGTCGGCCTTCGACTCGGCCACCGGCCGGTACATGGCGGCGGCGTCGGCGTTGCGGCTCGCCTGCCAAACCTGCCAGCCCTTCCAGCCGGCGAAGGCGACGATCGCCGCGACGATGCCCCCCAGCACGTACCAGCGGTTGTCTTCCCACCACGCCTTCAGATCGGACAGGCGTTCCTGCTCTTCGAAATCGTATGCACCCGACATGAAACTCTCCGTCCTTTGTCATCTCTGCGAACTGTGTCATCCCCGCGAAGGCGGGGATCCAATCAACCTTTGTCATCCCCGCGAAGGCGGGGATCCAATCAACCTTTGTCATCCCCGCGAAGGCGGGGATCCAACCTTTGTCATCCCCGCGAAGGCGGGGATCCAACCTTTTCCCCGCGCATGCGGGGATCCGTTGTCATCCCCGCGAAGGCGGGGATCCGTTGTCATCCCCGCGCATGCGGGGATCCGTTGTCATCCCCGCGAAGGCGGGGATCCAATCAAATGAGTTGCATTGCCTCGCCGACGGCGACAGTCTTCTGCTCGCCACCGCGCAAGTCCTTCAGCGTCACCGCCTGCCGCGACACCTCCTCCTCGCCGATGATCGCCGCGAACCTGGCGCCACTGCCATCGGCCTTCTTCATCTGCGACTTGAAGCTTCCGCCCGCGCCCAGCAGCACGTTGCGACCCGCGTCGCGCCACTGCTCGGCCACCTGCCACGCGGCGAGCTCCGCGCCCTCCCCGGAATGCACGATGAAGACGTCCACGCCGGACTCGGCCTTGACCTCCGCCGCCTCCATCGCCAGCAGCACCCGCGCCACCCCCATGCCGAAGCCGCAGGCGGGAGTGGGCTTGCCGCCCAGCTGCTCGAAGAGCCCGTCGTAGCGCCCGCCGCCGGCGATGGTGGACTGCGCTCCGATGTGCGGCGTCACGAACTCGAACACCGTGCGGTTGTAGTAATCCATGCCGCGCACCAGCCGCGGGTTCACCGTGTACTTCAACCCGGTGCGCTCGAGGTACACCTTGAGCGCCTCGAAATGCTCCGCGGCAGGGTCGCCCAGGAACTCGAGCAGCTTCGGCGCCGCCTCGATCATCGGCTGCATCGCGGGATTCTTGGAGTCGAGGATGCGCAGCGGGTTGGAATTGAGGCGCCGCTTCGCATCCTCGTCCAGCACCCCGGCATGCTGCTCGAAGTACGCCACCAGCTTGTCGCGGTGAGCCTTGCGGTCGGCAGCGTCGCCGATGGAATTCACCTGCAGCTCCACGCCCGGCACGCCCAGCACCTTCCACAGCCGTGCCAGGAGCGCCATCTGCTCCGCATCGACATCGGGCCCCTCGAACCCCAGCGCCTCGACGTCGTACTGGTCGAACTGGCGATAGCGGCCCTTCTGCGGGCGCTCGTAGCGGAACATCGGGCCCGAGGTCCAGACGCGCATCGGGCCGTTGTAGAGGAAGCTGTGCTCGATCGCCGAGCGCACGATGCCGGCGGTGGCCTCGGGGCGCAGCGCCAGCGACTCGCCGTTGCGGTCG
The DNA here is from genome assembly GCA_038318025.1 of Burkholderiales bacterium. Classification (GTDB taxonomy): domain Bacteria; phylum Pseudomonadota; class Gammaproteobacteria; order Burkholderiales; family Usitatibacteraceae; genus Usitatibacter. The sequence continues at coordinate 1,894 of JBBQBW010000120.1, forward strand.
GAGAAGACGTACATCTCCTTCTCGACGATGTCGGTGACTTCTCCCAGGCCGCGCACGAAGAGCGCCGTGGGCTCCACGATCGGGGTGCGCATGTTGCGGTAACCGTACTGGCGGAAGACCGCGCGACAGGCCTCCTCGAGCTTCTCCACCAGCGGGCTCGCGTCCGGCAGCACGTCTTCCATGCCGCGGATGCCCTGGATCTTCACGCTCATGGCACCGCCTGGATGGCGATGGTCTTCTTGCGCTGGGCGCCGGGCCGCTCCATGCCCGGCGCGTAGTGCGAGCGGACGTAATCCTCGACCATCGCCTGGAACTCCTCGGCGATGCGCTCGCCCTTCAACGTGACCGTTTTCTCGCCATCGACGAATACCGGCGCCACCGGCTTCTCGCCCGAGCCCGGCAGCGAGATGCCGATGTTGGCGAGCTTCGACTCGCCCGGGCCGTTCACGACGCACCCCATGACGGCCACGTGCATCTCCTCGACACCGGGGTACTGGGCACGCCACACCGGCATCTGCTCGCGCAGGTAGGTCTGGATCTTGTCCGCCAGCTCCTGGAAGAAGGTGCTGGTGGTGCGGCCACAACCGGGACACGCGGAGACCATCGGCGTGAACGAGCGCAGCCCCATGGTCTGGAGGATCTCCTGTGCCACGATCACTTCCTTGGTGCGATCGCCGCCGGGCTCGGGCGTGAGCGAGACGCGGATGGTGTCGCCGATGCCTTCCTGCAGCAGCACGCCCATGGCCGCGGTAGACGCGACGATGCCCTTGGAGCCCATGCCCGCTTCGGTGAGGCCGAGGTGCAGCGGGTAGTCGCAACGGCGGCTAAGCGAACGGTAGACGCGAATCAGGTCCTGCACCGCCGATACCTTGCAGGAGAGGATGATGCGGTCGCCGGGAAGCCCGATCTCCTCGGCCTTCGCGGCACTCTCCAGCGCCGAGACGATGAGCGCCTCGCGCATCACCTCGTCGGCCTCGAGCGGCTGGGAGCGCTTCGCATTGGCGTCCATCATCCGCGCCAGCAGCTCCGGGTCGAGGGAGCCCCAGTTCACACCGATGCGCACCGGCTTGCCGAACTCGATGGCCTTCTCGATCATGGTGAGGAACTGGTCGTCGCGCTTGCTGCCGTGGCCCACGTTGCCCGGGTTGATGCGGTACTTGTCGAGGGCCGCGGCGCACTCCGGCACCTGGGTGAGGAGCTTGTGGCCGTTGAAATGGAAGTCGCCCACCAGCGGCACCGAGACGCCCGCCGCGAGGAGCCGCTCGCGGATCACCGGCACCTGGCGCGCCGCCTCCAGGGTGTTCACCGTGATGCGCACCACTTCGGAACCGGCGCGCGCGAGCGCCGCCACCTGGTCCGCCGTGCCGCGGGCGTCCTCGGTGTCGGTATTGGTCATGGACTGCACGAGGATCGGGGCGCCGCCGCCGACCCACTTGTCAGCGATGCGCACCGCACGCGAGGAGCGACGGGCTTGCATGGGATCTACTGGAGGTTCACGCGCGCCACACCGACGCGCGAATGGGGCTGGAGGTCGAAGGCGCGGTCGTCGTAGGTCAGCTCGACTTCGGGCGCGTTGCCGACCACGACGGTGAGCGGCGGGCGACCGACGACTTCGGCCTCGGCGCCGGCCGGGTGGAGCTTCGAAATCAGGGTGCGGCCGCGCGCATCGCGCACCTCCACCCAGGAGTCGCCCTTGAAGCGGAAGCGCACGCGCTTCTCGCCGGGTGCGACGGAAACAGGGGCTCCCTCTGCCGTGGGAGAGGGTACCTTGGCCGCGAGCGACTCTCCCTCTCCCCTGGGAGAGGGCCGGGGTGAGGGTGCCTTGGCCGCGAGCGACTCTCCCTCTCCCCTGGGAGAGGGCCGGGGAGAGGGTGCTGCTGCCTTGGCCGCGAGCGACTCTCCCTCTCCCCTGGGAGAGGGCCGGGGAGAGGGTGCGGCCTCGGCCTTCTTCACAGGCTCCGCCTTCTTCGGCAGCTCCACTCGCGCCTGAACAGCAGCCGGCACTTCCTCCCGAGGCGCATCCACCGGCGGCGGCGTCTCGGCCGGCGCCATCGGCGCCACGGCCACCTGCTGGGGCGACACGCCGCCGGCCGGCTGCGCCGGCACCACCACGGGCTTGCGCCCGTCCTCGGCGGCGGGCGCCGGCGGGCGGATGAAGAGCCACCAGTACATCGCCGCGAACGCGAGCGACACGGCGACCACCGCGAGGCCGGCGGCCTTCATGTACGGATTGGAGAGGCGCTCGCCCATCGGGTCGAAACGGATGTTCTGGGTCGGCACGACGATGCGCTGCGCCGGGGCCTTGGCCGCGTCGGCGAGCAGCGGCAGCGTCTTCTCGGGATCGAGGTGCAGCAGGCGGGAGTAGTTGCGCACGAAGCCGCGCAGGAACATGCCGCGGGGCAGGCGCTCGTAGTCGCCGGCCTCCAGCGCCTCGACCTGCCACTGGCTCATGTGGAGCCGCTGCGCCACGTCGGTGCGCGACAGGGCCTGGCGCTCGCGCTCCTCGGAGAGCACGCGGCCCAGGGGCAGCGCTTGCGCCGGATTGTCGGCCACCGATTCCATCTTGCTACCGGCTCTCCTCGAGCGTCTTCAGCTCGGGGGCATCGGGAAACAGGCGCCGCATCTGCTGCATGAGGCTGTCCTCGGCCACCTTGTCCTTCTTGGCGCGCGCGATCTTCACGCCGAGGATCAGCGGCGCGAGCGACGGCGGCGCCACGCGCATGTAGCGCACCAGGTAGTTCTCGGCGTCGATGAGCGAAGCGCGGTCGAAGGTGAGGATCGCCAGGTTGTAGAGCGCGCCCACCAGGTCGGGGCGGATCAGCACCGCGCGCCGCAGGCTGTCCTCGGCCTCCACGGTGCGGCCCATGCGCATCTGGCACAGGCCCGCGGACATCCAGGCCTTTTCCGGCGTGCGGTAGAAGTTGTCGGCGGCGGCGCGCTGCAGCATCGGCAGGCCGCGCCCGGCCTCGTTCCTCAGCCACAGGAACCAGCCGTCGTTGTTCAGCACCTCGGCATTGTTTGGCGAGATGCGCAGCGCCTCGCCGAAGGCCGCCTTGGCCGCGGCATCCTCGCGCAGCTCCATGTACACCAGGCCCTGCACGTTGTGCGCGGGGAAGTAGGTGGGGTCGTCCTTGATCGCAGCGCGGCTCTCGGCGAGCGCCACGGTGAAGTTGCCGCGCGAGAAGTACTCGCCGGCGAGCGCCGTGTGGTTCTCCGCGCGGCGCCGCGCATCCCCCAGGGACGAGTCGGTGACCGGGCGGGTCTCGACGGTGCTCTGCGAGACGCAGCCCGTGACGAGGAGGGCCAAAGCAACCAGGACGATGCGCATAGGGTCAGGGCCTCGCGTGACGGTGGATGGAGACGGTCTTGCGCTTCATGCGGTTCACGACCTGGCCGGCGAGCTGGCCGCAGGCGGCATCGATGTCCTCACCGCGCGTCTTGCGCACGGTGGCGATGTAGCCCGCATCCATCAGCACCTGCTGGAAGAGCTTGATGCGGTCGAATTCGGTGCGTTCGAAGCCGGACTCGGGAAACGGATTGAACGGGATCAGGTTGATCTTGGCCGGCACCTTCGAGGCCTTGAGGGTCGCCGCCAGCTCCTTCGCGTGGTTGGGGGCGTCGTTAACCCCCTTCAGCATCACGTACTCGAAGGTGATGAAGTCGCGCGGCGCCGCCTCGAGATAGTCGCGGCACGCGTCGAGCAGCGTGGCGATGGGATACGCGTCGTTGATCGGCATGATGCGGCTGCGGATCGCGTCGTTGGGCGCGTGCAGGCTCACGGCGAGTGCCACCGGCAGCGCGTCCTTCAGCTTGCGGATGTGCGGCACCACGCCCGAAGTGGAGAGCGTCACCCGCCGGCGCGACAAGCCGTAGGCGTGGTCGTCGAGCATGATCGACATCGAGTCCACCACCGGCTGGAAATTGTTGAGCGGCTCGCCCATGCCCATCATCACGACATTGGTGACGGGGAACGGCGAAAGGCGACCCTCGTCGTCACCCTCTCCCTTGGGAGAGGGTGACTTTTCTCCCTCCCCCTTGGGGGAGGGCCGGGGAGAGGGTGACATTTCTCCCTCCCCCTTGGGGGAGGGCCGGGGAGAGGGTAGACGCGACGCCAGCCCTTCCGCCTCCATCTCCCGCAGCCGCTGGTTCGCCACCCACACCTGCCCGATGATCTCGCCCACCGCGAGGTCGCGGTTGAAGCCCTGGCGGCCGGTCGAGCAGAACTTGCAGTCGAGCGCGCAACCCACCTGTGAGGAGACGCAGAGCGTGCCGCGATCGTCCTCGGGGATGTACACCGTCTCGATGCCATTGCCGATACCCACGTCGAAGAGCCACTTGACGGTGCCGTCGGCGGAGCGATGCTCCGAGAGGATCGCCGGGGCGCGAACCTCGGCGTGCGCGTGCAGCTTCTCCCGCAACGACTTCGCGAGATCCGTCATGGCATCGAAATCCGCGACACCGCGCTGGTGGATCCACTGGTACACCTGCTTCGCGCGGAACGGCTTCTCGCCCTGCGCGGCGAACCACTCGGTCAGCCGCGGCAGGGTGTAGTCGAGGAGGTTGACGCGCTCGGCCATCGCTCGCTCAGCGGGAGTAGACCTGGCTCGCGGGGAAGAAGTACCCGATCTCGACCTGCGCGGTTTCCGGCGCGTCGGAGCCGTGCACCGAGTTGGCGTCGATCGAATCGGCGAAGTCGGCACGGATGGTGCCCTTGTCGGCCTTCTTCGGATCGGTGGCACCCATCAGGTCGCGGTTCTTCTGGATCGCGTTGTCGCCTTCGAGCACCTGGATCATCACCGGGCCGGAAATCATGAAGGACACGAGGTCGTTGAAGAAGGGACGCGATTTATGGACGGCGTAGAAGCCTTCGGCGTCGCTCTTCGACAGATGGGCCATGCGGGCCGCGATGACCTGGAGCCCCGCCTTCTCGAAACGGGCGTAGATCTCGCCGATCACGTTCTTCGCGACGGCATCGGGCTTGATGATGGAAAGGGTGCGCTGGACTGCCATGTCGGCTCCGCCTGGGATTGTTGGGAAAAGAGTCTAAATCAATGAAAAATTTAGCTTTTCATTCTATCACAGCGACGCCTTTCCCGCCACCCTCCAGACCGGCTGGAGCCCTGGCTCACCGGGTCCGCAGGCGTATTCGGCGGCGATCCCCAGGCCCGGAATCCACACCAGGCTCGCACCCTGGA
>JBBQBW010000121.1:0-7071 GCA_038318025.1 Burkholderiales bacterium
GGCAGACGTCCTGAGGCGCGCCACGTCCTGGGTCGGCGGGTCGACCACCAGGTCCACCTCGCCCGACATGAGCGCCGCGATCCGGGTGGCGGCCGAGTTGATCGGCAGCATCACGACCTCGGTCACGTTGCTCTCGAAGACACCTGCCTTGTGGCCCCACCACTCGCGGTTCTGCTCGAGGCGTACCCGCACGTCGGGACTGAACTCGCGCACCACGAAAGGGCCGGTGCCGTTGGCGTTGCGCACCGAGTAGACGTCTTCCTTGGCGGTGTAGTCCTGGGGCTTCTCGACGCGGTGCTTCACCGCCCAGGCGCGGCTCATGATGCGGAAGTTGGTGAGGTGGTGCAGGAGGGCCGGGTTCGGGTCCTTCAGCACCAGCTCGACGGTGAGGTCATCGACCCTCTGCGCGCGCACAACGCCCTGGATGGCGGTGCGCATCTGGGACGTCGGTGAAAGCGCGCGCTCGACGGAGAACACCACGTCGTCGGCGGTGAAGGGCGCGCCGTCGTGGAACTTGACACCGGGGCGCAGCGAGAAGCGCCATACCGTCGGCGCCGTCTGCTGCCACGAGGTCGCGAGCCACGGGATCGGCCTCCACGCCTTGTCGCGCCAGATGAGGGGGTCGTAGACCTGCGAGGTGAGTCGCGAGGTCGCCAGCAGGTTGGCCGCGTGCGGGTCGAGCGTCTGCGGGTCGAGCTGGCTCGCATAACGCAGGATTTTCCCGCACGCGAGGAGCGGCAGCAGAAGCAGGAGGGCGGCCGAAGCCGCCCTCTTGAAACCCGTCACTGGATCTTGACCCACTTCGTCGTGAGGCGGTTGTCGGCGCGGTGCACCACGGTCACGTTGGAGCGCATCGCCCAGGGGATCACCTGGTGGTGCAGCGGGATGTGGCCCACGTCATTCAGGTGGATCTGGGTGATCTCGCGCGCGAGCGCCGCGCGCTTGGCCACGTCCACTTCGGTCTTCAGCCGGTCCACGGCGGCGTCGACCCGCGGGTTGGAGTAGCGACCCAGGTTGTAGTCGCCGTCGGCGGTCTTCGGCACCAGGGTGCGCAGCAGGCTCTGCAGGGCGTACTGCGAGTCGAAGGTCGGCACGCCCCAGCCCAGCATGTAGAAGCTGGTGTCGAAGTTCTGGATCTTCGGGAAGTAGGTCGCGCGCGGCATGGTGTTGACCTTCACCTTCACGTTCACCTGCGCCAGCATCGCGGCCGTGGCGACACAGATCGCCTCGTCGTTGATGTAGCGGTTGTTCGGGCAATCCAGCGTCACCTCGAAGCCCTGGGGGTAGCCCGCGTCGGCGAGCAGCTTCTTCGCTCGCTCGCGGTCCACTTTCGCGGTTTTGTCCAGGTCCTTCGGGTAGCCACTCACCTGCGGGGCGAACATGATTCCGGTGGGGATGGAAAGGCCGCGCATCACCTGCGTCTTGATGGCGTTCACGTCGATGGAGAGCTGGAAAGCCTCGCGCACGCGCTTGTCCTTGAACGGGTTCTTGCCCTTCACGCTCGAGTACAACAGCTCGTCGCGGCTCTGGTCCATGCCAAAGAAGATGGTGCGGTTCTCGTTGCCCTCGACGATCTTGATCTTCGGGTCCTGCTTGAGGCGCGGCACGTCGTTGGGCGGCGGATCGAGCACGAAGTCGATCTCGCCCGAGAGGAGTGCGGCCAGCCGCGTCGAGTTCTGCTTGATCGGCTGGTAGACGATCTCGTTCACGTTGCCTTCCATCTTCCCCCACCAGTTGGAATTGAGGATGGCGACTGTCTTCACGTCGGCCTCGCGGCTCTTCAGCACGAAGGGGCCGGTGCCGTTGGCGTTGCGGCTGGCGTAGGTCTCTTCCTTGTTCTTGAAGTCCTGGGGCTTCAGCACGTTGTGCTTGGTGGCCCAGGCGCGGCTCATGATGCGGATCTCGGTCAGCTGCGGCACCAGCACCGGGGCCGGGCCTTCGGTGATCACGTCGACGGTGAGGTCGTCGACCTTCTTCGCTTCCTTCACGCCGGCGAGGTAGGGCTTGAAGTTCGAGGTGTCGGACAGCGCGCGCGTGATGGTGAACACCACGTCGTCGGCGGTGAACGGCGTGCCGTCGTGGAACTTCACGTTCGGGCGCAGCTTGAAGCGCGTGGTGGTGGCGTTCACGTTCTGCCAGGAGAGCGCCAGGCACGGCTCCACCTTGAGGTCCTTGCCGCGCGTGACCAGTGGTTCGTAGATGTTGTCGAGGAAGGCGTTGGTGAAGCCCTCGTTCTGCGCGTGCGGATCGATCGTTACGATGTCGCCCTGGCTCGAGAAGCGCAGCGTCTTGGCGGTTGCGGGCAGCGCGAGTGCCAAGGCAATCGCCAGAACGCCCGCGCGGATGGCGGTGGTCATCATGGTCTTCTTCTCCCGGGAAGGACTGCGAACGATCGGCGCTGGGCGCCGTTGCGGACAGCGCTAACGCTGCTTTTTCAAACGTTTAGCGCCAGACTCCCGCATGGGCGGATGATACCGAAAACTTTCCGGGGAAACGAGGCGGCAATGACGCTGGAGATCTATCGCGAGGAGCCCTACCGGACCGAGGCCGCGGCGCTGGTGGAGCGGGTGGAGCCGCTTGGCGTGGTCCTGGACCGGAGCGTTTTCTACCCCCGGGGCGGCGGGCAGGCGGGGGATGCCGGCGTGCTGGTGCTCCCGGGCGGTGGGGAGGTGGCGATCGCCGAGGCGGTGAAGGGGGCAGCCCCGGGGGAAGTCCTGCACCTGACAGCGCCGGGGCAGGAGGCGGCGCTCGCCCGGCTCTCGCCCGGCGCCCCGGTCACGGCGCGCATCGACTGGGAGCGCCGCCATCGCCACATGCGCTTGCACACCGCCACTCACCTGCTCTGCGCCATCGTGCCCCACCAGACCAATGGCTGTTCCATCACCGCCGGCTACGCCCGGCTCGATTTCGACATGGTGGAGCCCCTCGAGCGCGAAGCGCTGGAGCGGGAGCTCGACCGCCTGGTGGGGGAGGCGCACGAGGTGCGCACCGTGTGGATCACCGATGAGGAGCTCGATGCCAGGCCCGAGCTGGTGCGCACGATGTCGGTCCAGCCGCCCCGCGGAGCGGGACGGGTGCGGCTCCTCGAGATCGAGGGCGTCGACCTCCAGCCCTGCGGCGGCACCCAAGTAGCCAACACCCGCGAGATCGGGGCGCTGCGCATCGCGAAGATCGAGAAGAAGAGCGCGCGGACGCGGCGCGTGGTTCTTGAATTCAGGTAATGGGGTGAGGTCAGTGACCCCATGTCTAAAGGTGGGCGAGCGGCGACGCGGGGGGGTTCCTTCACCGCTGCCCGCGTAAAATAGGCGCAGACGCGAGCGCCGCGAAATGCCGAGAATCGAGGAGAAGCGATGGACGCGAACCACAATCCCATGGGCACCGACGGCTTCGAGTTCGTCGAGTACACCGCGCCGGACCCGCACCAGCTGGGCGCCCTCTTCGAGCAGATGGGCTTTACCGCGGTGGCGCGCCATCGCTCCAAGGACGTGATCCTTTACCGCCAGGGGCGCGTCAACTTCATCGTGAACCGCGAGGCCGACAGCTTCGCGCAATCGTTCGCCCGCGTGCACGGCCCCTCGGCCTGCGCGTTCGCGATCCGCGTGAAGGATGCCGCCCACGCCTACCGCCGCGCCCTCGAATTGGGCGCCAAGCCCTTCGAGGCCAAGGTGGGGCCGATGGAGCTCAACATCCCGGCGCTGCAGGGCATCGGCGGCAGCCTCATCTATCTCATCGACCGCTATCCCGGAAACAATGGCGAGCTGTCGATCTACGACGTGGACTTCGTGCCGATCCCGGGCGTGCCCCAGCATCCGGTGGGCGCGGGCCTGGCCGAGATCGACCACCTCACGCACAACGTCTACTCCGGGCGCATGGACACCTGGGCGCAGTTCTACGAGAAACTCTTCAACTTCCGCGAGATCCGCTACTTCGACATCCGGGGGCAAAAGACTGGCCTCACCTCGCGTGCCCTTACCAGCCCGTGCGGCAAGATCCGCATCCCGATCAACGAGCCCTCGGACAAGGGCTCGCAGATCCAGGAGTACCTCGACGCCTACAAGGGCGAGGGCATCCAGCACATCGCGCTGTCGTGTGAGGACATCTACGAGACGGTGGAGCAGCTGCGCGGGCAAAGTGTGCGCTTCCTCGACACGCCCGACACCTACTACGAGCGCGTGGACGCGCGGGTGAAGGACCATGGCGAGGACCTGGCGCGCATGAAGAAGAACCAGATCCTCCTCGACGGCGAGGGCGTGGACAAGGACCACCACGAGGACAAGCTGCTGCAGATCTTCACCGAGACCGTGATCGGGCCGATCTTCTTCGAGATCATCCAGAGGAAAGGCAACGACGGGTTCGGGGAGGGAAATTTCAAGGCGCTGTTCGAATCGATCGAGGCCGACCAGATCGCAAGGGGAGTGATTTGACCCTCTCCCCGAGAATTCTTCAGCCATGAACGACCGTTCGCACGCCACGCGACTAAAATACCTCTCCGGCTTCGGCTCGTACCACGAGACCGAGGCGGTGGAAGGGGCGTTGCCCGTCGGCCAGAACTCCCCGCAGCGCGTGCCCTTCGGGCTCTACGCCGAGCAGCTTTCGGGGTCGTCCTTTACCGCGCCGCGCGGCGAGAACCTGCGCTCGTGGCTGTATCGCCTGCACCCGGCCGCGATGCATGCGCCGTTCGCGCGCCGCGCCGACGGCCTGGTGCGAACCGCTCCGTGCGGCGAATCCGAGGCGCCCCCCAATCGCCTGCGCTGGGCGCCGCCCGCGCCCACGGCGGCCGGGCTCGATTTCGTCGAGGGCCTGCGCACCTATGCCACCGCCGGCAACGCGAGCCTCCACGTGGGAATGGCCGCCCACGCGTACGTCGCCGAGCGCCCGATGCAGGACCGGGTGTTCTACGACGCCGATGGCGAACTCCTCCTCGTGCCCCAGGAAGGCGTGCTGCTGCTGAGAACCGAGCTGGGCGTGCTGTCGGTGGCCCCCGGCGAGGTCGCGGTGATTCCGCGGGGCGTGCGCTTCGCCGCCAGGGCGCAGGCGGGAACCGCGCGCGGCTACGTATGCGAGAACTACGGGGCGCCGTTCCGCCTGCCGGAGCTGGGCCCCATCGGTTCCAACGGCCTCGCGCAGCCGCGCGATTTCCTGGCGCCGGTGGCCGCGTTCGAGGACGCCGACGCGAGTGTCGAAGTGATCGCGAAGATGGACGGGGGCCTCTGGTCGGCCCGCGCGCCCCACTCGCCCTTCGACGTGGTCGCCTGGCACGGCAACTACTACCCGTACAAGTACGACCTCGCGCGCTTCAACACCATCAACACGGTGAGCTTCGACCATCCCGATCCGTCGATCTTCACGGTGCTCACGTCGCCTTCGGACACGCGCGGCGTCGCCAACGTCGACTTCGTGATCTTTCCGCCGCGCTGGATGGTGGCCGAGCACACCTTCCGGCCGCCGTACTTCCACCGCAACGTGATGAGCGAGTTCATGGGGCTGGTGCGCGGCGAGTACGACGCCAAGAAAGGCGGGTTCGTGCCCGGAGCGGCGAGCCTGCACAACGCCATGAGCGCCCATGGCCCGGACCGCGCCTCCTACGACCAGGCGGTCGCCGCGGATCTCGAGCCCCAGTACCTCGACGGCACGCTCGCTTTCATGTTCGAAAGCCGCTTCGTGCTGCGGCCCACCGCCCATGCCCTGTCCACGCCCGAGCTCGACCGCGACTACGACGCGGCCTGGTCGGGCTTCACGAAAGCCACCCTCCCGAAATGAAGCTCGCCTCCCTCAAGTCGAAGTCCCGAGACGGCATCCTCTGCGTGGTCGACCGCCCGCTCGCCCGTGCGGTGAAGGTCGAGGCCATCGCCGCCACGATGCAGGCGGCGCTCGAGGAATGGGAGCGCGTGGCGCCGCTGCTCGCCGCGGTGTCGAAGAGCCTCGCGGAGGGGCATGAGCGTCATGCTTTCGACTTCCAGGGCGCACTCGCCGCGGGTGAAGTCGCCGCCCCCCTGCCGCGCGCCTTCGAGTGGCTCGACGGCTCGGCCTATCTCTCCCACGTGGAGCGCGTGCGCCGCGCGCGCAACGACAAGGTGCCCGAGAGCTACCACCACGATCCCCTCATGTACCAGGGCGGGGCCGGCTCGATGATGGGCGCGCGCGACCCGATTCGCGTCCTCACCGAGGACTGGGGCGTGGACCTCGAGGGCGAGGTGGCCGCGATCGTGGGCGATGTCCCCATGGGGGCCGCTGCCGCGGAGGCCGGTCGCCAGGTTCGCCTTCTCGTGCTGGTGAACGACATCTCGTTCCGCCGCCTCATTCCCGCGGAGCTCGCGAAGGGCTTCGGCTTCGTGAACGGAAAGGGCGCCAACGCGCTCTCCCCGGTGGCGGTCACGCCCGACGAGCTGGGAAGCGCGTGGCGCGACGGCAAGGTGCACCTGAAGCTCGAGTGCTCCGTGAACGGCGAGCGCCTCGGCGACCCGAACGCCGGCACCGACATGACTTTCAGCCTGTTCGACCTCACTGCCCACGCCGCCAAGACCCGCGAGCTCGCGGCCGGCACCCTCATCGGCAGCGGCACCGTCTCCAACCACGACCGCGCCACGGGTTACGCCTGCCTCATGGAGAAGCGCCTCGTGGAGCAGGTGGAGCTGGGAGAGGCGAAGAGCCCGTTCCTCAAGTTCGGGGACACGGTGCGCATCGAGATGCGCGGCGCCAACGCGGAGTCGTTGTTCGGCACGATCGACCAGCGCGTGGAGCCGTATTCTCCCCCTGCCTTGGGAGAGGGTCGTTGACCGGCGAGACCGACCACAAGCTGCGCGGCGACTACAGCCGCATGCGCCCCGACTACACCGTCGACCAGGAATGGGAGCGGTACTCGGAGGCGGAGCACGAGCTGTGGCGCTGTCTCTACGTGCGCCAGTCGTCGCTGGTGGCGGACCACGCGTGCGACGATTTCACCGCGGCGCTGGAGGCGCTCGACTTCAGCGCCGGCATTCCCCGCTTCGACCGCGTGAACGAGAAGCTCGCGCGCGCCACGGATTTCCAGCTGGTGGCGGTGCCGGGCCTCATCCCCGACCTGGTGTTCTT
>JBBQBW010000122.1:0-7068 GCA_038318025.1 Burkholderiales bacterium
CATCCTGCTCGGCGTGATCTTCCTCGGCTTCCAGGGCTACGAATACTTCCACGCCTACAGCGACCTCAACCTCAAGCTGAGCACCGGGGTCTTCGGCTCGACTTTCTTCATGCTCACGGGCTTCCACGGCTTCCACGTGACCCTCGGCGTCACGATGCTGATCGTGATCCTGTTCCGGTGCGTGGCGGGGCACTTCCGGCCGGACCACCACTTCGGCTTCGAGGCGGTGTCGTGGTACTGGCACTTCGTGGACGTCGTGTGGCTGCTGCTCTTCGTGTTCGTCTACTGGGTGTAGGCGGGCGGCCACTCCGCGGACAACGAAAAGCCGCACCTCGGTGCGGCTTTTTCACTCTGGCGCAGCCGGCTTCAGCCGCGCGGCGGGATCCAGCCGAAGAAGTAGGAGAGGATCAGGATCGCGAACACCAGCAGGGAGAGTCCGATGCGGATGGTGAGCGAGATCACCGCGCGGTTGGACTGGCCCTTGTCCTTGTAGACGAAGTACAGCCCCGAGAAGAGGCTCGCGAGCACCGCGAGCAACAGGATGATGACGACGATTTTCATGGGATGCGCGCAGGCGCTGCCGGAAGGGAGCGCGTAGTGTATTCCTTCAGGCCGCGCCCGATTCCCACGGTTGCGGCGGCGCTGCTGATCGCCCTCACCGTGGGATTGGGCCGCTGGCAGGTGAACCGCGCCGAGGAGAAGACGGCGCGCCAGGCGCTGCTGGATGCGCGCGAGCGCGAGGCGCCCGTGGTGCTCACCGGCATGGTGCCCACCGCGGACTCGCTCCTCTACCGGCATGTGCTCGCGGCGGGCGCCTGGATCTCCTCCGGGCAGGTGTTCGTGGACAACCAGATCCAGGGCGGGCGCGCCGGCTTCCACGTGGTGACGCCGCTGCGGCTCGAGGGCAGCCCCGCCGCGGTGCTGGTGAACCGCGGCTGGATCGCGCGCGATCGCGCCTACCCGCAGCCTCCCGCCGTGGGGGTCCCCGAAGGGCCGGTTCGCATCTCCGGCATCGCGTCGCTCCCGCCGGCGCGCTTCCTCGAGCTCTCGGGCGACGGCGTCGCGGGCCAGGTGTTCCAGAACCTCTCCATCGACCGCTATCGCGGCGCGACCGGCCTCGAGGTGCTGCCCTTCGTGGTGCTCGCCGATTCCCCCGCGCCGGGGCTCGCCCGGGTGCGCGAGGTTCCGCGCATGGGCGTCGAGAAGCACCGGGAATACGCGCTCACCTGGTTCTCGCTGGCCGCAACCGCTTTCGTGCTCTGGATCGCGATGAACCTGCGGCGGACGCGATGAGGCTCTCCTCCCGCGCGAAGATGCTGCTGGTGGTGGCGATCTTCGCCCTCCCGGTCGTGGCCTCGTTCGTCGCGTGGCGTTTCGTGCGCCCGCAGCCCACCGCCAACCATGGGGAGCTGCTCCTTCCCCCTGCGACCATCACGCCCCACCCGCTCGCCCGTGCCGGGGGCGAAGCATTCCGCTTCGAGGCCCTGCGCGGCAAGTGGATCCTGGTGGCCTCGGATTCCGGCGCGTGTCCGCAGGCGTGCCAGCGCAAGGTAACGACGCTGCGGCAAGTGCGCCTGGCCCTGGGGCGGGACGCGGCGCGGGTCGCACGGGTGTTCGTCGCCGACGACCTCGAGCCCGCGGCGCCGCTCCTCGCGACGTTCGACGGCATGGAGGTCGTGCGCACTCCCCGAGGGCTGGTATTGCCGCCGGGGGCTGCCAACGACCGGGCCCACGTGTACCTGGTGGATCCCCACGGCAACGTGATGATGCGCTGGGTAGCGGGCGCAGGAGACAAGCCGGTCCTTCAGGACCTGAAGCGGTTGCTGAAGGCTTCCCAGATCGGCTAGCCGGTATAATTTCGGGCTCCCATGCTGCAAGCCACCCTCCAATCCCCGCCCGCCGTCTGGGTCCAGTTCTGGCGCCTGATGAAGCCGCGCGTCGTGACCCTCATCGTCTTCACGGCGGTGATCGGCATGCTGCTGGCGGTTCCGGGCGTGCCCCCGCTCGCGACCATGGCCTGGGCGACCCTCGGCATCTTCCTGGTGGCGGGAGCCGCCGCGGCCTTCAATTGCCTCGTGGAGCAGCGCATCGACGCCGCCATGGCCCGCACCCGCGGGCGCCCCACGGTGAACGGCACCATCTCCTCGGCGCAGATCCTGGCGTTCTCGGGCGCGATCGGGGGGCTGGGGCTCGCGATGCTCTGGCACGCCGTCAACCCGCTCACCATGTGGCTCACGCTTGCCACGTTCGTGGGCTACGCCGTCATCTACACCGTCATCCTCAAGCCGGCCACTCCCCAGAACATCACGATCGGCGGGGCCTCGGGCGCGATGCCGCCGGTGCTGGGCTGGGCGGCGATGACCGGCGACGTCACCTTCCAGCCGCTGCTGCTCTTCCTCATCATCTTCGCCTGGACGCCGCCGCACTTCTGGGCCCTGGCCCTGTACCGGCGCAAGGAATACGCGAACGCCGGAGTGCCGATGCTTCCCGTCACCCACGGCGAGGCGTTCACGAAGCTGCACCTGCTGCTATATACGTTCTTGCTCACCGCGACCACGCTGCTGCCGTTCGCCACCCGGATGGCGGGCGTCTTCTACCTCGGCGCGGCGCTGGTCCTCGACGCGGTGTTCCTGGCCTACGCCGTGGCCATCTGGCGCCGCTACAGCGATGCGCTTGCGCGGCGCACCTTCGCCTACTCGATCTTCTACCTCGCGATGCTGTTCGCGGCCTTGATGGTCGATCACTACCTGGGCGTGTTCGTCCGGTGAGGCGCCTCCTGGCGGCGGTGGCGTGCGTCCTGGCGCTTGCCGGGTGCGACAAACTGCTGGGACCGGCCAAGAGCCCGTTCACCGGCATCGACGTCACCGGCACCGAGATGGGCGGGGAGCTGCGGCTTGCCGACGCCGAGGGGCGCAGCCGCACCCTTGCCGATTTCCGCGGCAAGGTCGTGGTGGTCTCCTTCGGCTTCACCCACTGCCCGGATGTCTGCCCCACGACGCTCGCGGACCTGGCAAAGGCGGTGCGCAAGCTCGGCGCGGACGCACGCAACGTCCAGGTCCTGTTCGTGACGGTTGACCCGAAGCGTGACACCGCCGAAGTGCTGAAAGCCTACGTGCCGGCCTTCCATCCCGAGTTCATCGCGCTGCGCGGCGACGCCGGGGCCACCGTGGCCGCGACCAAGACGTTTCACGTCTACGCCAAGGAGCGCGCCGGGAGCGCCCCGGACAACTACACCGTCGACCACTCGTCGCAGTCGTTCGTGCTCGATCGCGAGGGCCGCATCCGCCTCATCCTGCCCTACGGGATGGCGCCCGACGCCATCGCCTCGGACCTGCGTGTGCTGATGAATTCCTGAGGCGCCGAGGAGGGCAGGCGAAAAAAAACGGGGCCGAGGCCCCGTTTCCAATTTTGCCGCCGGCGCTCAGTGCATCGTCGCCATGCTGACGCGCATCTTCTGCATTGCCTTGGCCTCGATCTGGCGGATGCGCTCGGCGGAGACGCCGAACTCCTCGGCCAACTGGTGCAGCGTCTTCCGATCGGACTCGGCGAGCCAGCGGGCGCGGATGATGCGCCGGCTCCTGTCGTCGAGGCTCGCGAGCGCGCTCGCGAGGCCCGAGGCCGAGCGCGACTCCAGCTGCTCGCGCTCCAGGGTCTCCGCCGGGCCCTCTGCCGTATCCGCGAGGAACGCGAGGGGCGACACCGACTCCTCGCCGTCATTGGGCGTGGGATCGAGTGCCACGTCGCCGCCGCCCAGGCGCTGCTCCATCTCGATCACGTCGCTTTCCTTCACGTTCAGGGTCTCGGCGACCTGAGTGATCTCCGTGGGGGTGAGGGCCGACCAGCTCTTCTTCATGCTGCGCAGGTTGAAGAAGAGCTTGCGCTGCGCCTTGGTGGTGGCGATCTTCACCATCCGCCAGTTGCGCAGGATGTATTCGTGGATCTCCGCCTTGATCCAGTGGATCGCGAAGGAGGCGAGGCGCACGCCCCGCTCGGGGTCGAAGCGCTTGACCGCCTTCATGAGGCCGAGGTTGCCTTCCTGGATCAGGTCGGCCTGCGGGAGTCCGTAGCCCATGTAGTTGCGCGCCACGGACACCACGAGGCGCAAGTGCGACAGCACGAGGTCGCGAGCAGCCGTGAGGTCGTTACCCTCGCGCAACTGGCGGCCGAGGTGGGTCTCGCGCTCGGGCGTGAGCATCGGAATGACGTTCACCGCGTGCACATAGGACTCGATGCTCGAGACCGGGGGCAGGGTGACAGGCAGCGTCATGGTGGTCATGGATTCATTTCCTCCTTGAGAAGGACATTTTAGCACTCCCCCGATTGGAGTGCTAAGCCGGTAAAAGGTTCTCAGGCAGGCCGCGAGAAGCGGCGGATTTCGCGGGCCACGGCGAGGGCGGACCCTACCCAGCCCAACGCAGCAGCCGCGCCCAAGACCAGCCCCAGCTCCATAGGACCAAGAAAAACCATTTTAAGTTCCGAGGCATAGACCGGAGCAAGCGCTGACATCTCACGGGCCACCCAAACGCAGGCGAGCCATGCGAGGGACACTGCGGCCAATCCGGCGAGCAGGCCCTGGACCAGCCCGAAATACAGGAAGGGCCTGCGCACGTCGGCGGCAGTCGCCCCGACCAGCTGACTCACCTCGATCTCCTCGCGCCGGGTGACGACCTGGAGCCGGATCAGGTGCCCGACGATGAAGGCGACGGCGGCGGCGAGGGCGATGGCGGCCGCTGCCAGTACCCGGTCCGCCAGCCGGATCCAGCGCGCGAGCCGCGTGGCCCACTCGAAATCCGCCGCGACCTGGTCCACCTTCGGGATCCTTGCCCAGGCAGCACGGGCCGGGTCGAGGCGCGCCGGGTCGGCGGATCGCAGGCGCACGGTGAAGGCGTGGGGGAGCGGGTTGCGCTCCATGGCCGCCAAGAGCTCCGCCAGGTGGGTGGTCGCCTTGAGCTCCGCCAGCGCCTCGGTCCGGGATACGAAGCGGACCGACGCGGCCTCGGGATGGGCGCGCAAGGTTTCGCCCACCCGCTTCACGTCCTCATCGGTGGCATCGAGCGCCAGGAACACGTTGGCGTGGGGTTCGGTGTCGAGCCCCGCCGTGGCGGCACCGATGCTGTGCAACGCGACCCAGGCCACCAGGGGCAGGGCCATGGCGACCGCAAGGACGCCGAGCGAGACCGCCGAAGCGAACGGCTGCGCTGCGAGGCGCGCCAGCGCGGCGCCGAGGGCCTGGAAATGGAGGCGCATCCAGGTGCTCATGGGGCCGCCAGGGTGCCGGCGGCGAGCGCCACGCGTCTCGCGGGCAGCCGGCCCAGGGTCGCTTCGTCGTGGGTGGAGATCAGGACCGTGACGCCGACCTGGTGGAACGAGAGGAAGAGCTCCACGATCGATCGCGCGTAGTCGCTATCGAGGTTGCCGGTGGGCTCGTCGGCGATCAGCACTGCCGGACGGTTCACGATCGCGCGGGCGATGCAGAGGCGCTGTTGCTCGCCGCCCGAGAGCGCCACCGGCATCGCGCGCTCGCGTGACAGCAACCCCACCTTGTCGAGGGCGGCGCGCACGCGCCGCGCCGCATCGTCGCGCCCGGCGCCCGCGATCCGCAGCGGCAGCGCCACGTTGTCGAAGGCGCTGCGGTCGAAGAGGAGCTTGTGGTCCTGGAACACGAAGCCGATGCGCCGGCGCAGCACGGCGAGCGCGGTCTCGCCCAGCGATCCCAGGTTCTGCCCCTGCACCAGCACCGTGCCCGCCGTCGGGCGCTCGATGCCGGCGGCGAGCTTGAGCAGCGTGGACTTGCCGGCGCCCGAGTGCCCCGTGATCGCGATGAACTCTCCCGCGGCCACTTCGAGGCTCACGCCGCGCAGGGCCTCGTGCCCGCCTGGGTAGCGCTTGGCGACGGCGGAGAACTGGATCACGCGAACAGGGCGTCGACGAATTCCGCCGCGATGAAGGCCCGCAGGTCCTCGGCCTTCTCGCCGATGCCGATGAAGCGAATCGGCACCGGGTGCTCGCGGGCGATCGCGGCCACGGCTCCGCCTTTCGCGGTTCCGTCGAGCTTGGTCATCACGAGGCCGGTGAGTCCGAGCGCCTCGTCGAAGGCCTTCACCTGCCGGACCGCATTCTGGCCGGTGTTGGCGTCGAGAACGAGCCAGATCTCGTGGGGAGCGTGCGCGTCGGCCTTGGCCATCACGCGCTTCACCTTGCGGATCTCGTCCATGAGGTGCAACTGGGTCGGCAGCCGCCCGGCGGTGTCGGCGAGCACGATGTCGATGCCGCGCGCGCGCGCCGCCTGGATCGCGTCGAAGATCACCGCCGCGGAGTCCCCTTTCTCCTGCGAGATCACCACCACGCCGTGGCGCTCGCCCCAGGTCGCCAGCTGCTCGCGAGCGGCGGCGCGGAAGGTGTCGCCCGCCGCCAGCAGCACCGTCTTGCCTTCGGCCTGGAAGTGGCGCGTCAACTTGGCGATGGTGGTGGTCTTGCCCGCGCCGTTCACGCCCGCCAGCAGGATCACGAAGGGACGGGGCCGCGCGGCGGGGAGTGGCTTCTCGAGCGGCGCCAGCAGCGCCACCAGTGCCGCCTTCAGCTCGTCCTCGAGCTGGGCCGAATCCTCGAGCCGCTTGTCGCGCGCGGCCTTGCGCAGGGCCGCGATGAGGTGCGTGGTGGCGGCGACTCCCACGTCGGCCCCGATCAGCTGCGCCTCGAGCTCCTCATACAGCGCCTCGTCGATCTTCGGCCGCGCGCGCAACACTCCAATGGCGCCTTTCCAGCGCGCGCGGGTGAGCTCGAGGTCCTTCCTGAGGAATGCCTTGAGGCCTCCCGGCTCCGATGCGGGAGCGGGGGGATCCTTCTTGCCGAAGAGGGGGAACATGGCGTTGGCCGAGGAGGGCCGGTGGGGCGGTAAGCCGAATATTTTACGGTATGATCGATCGACGATGACCGCCTCGCGACGCAGCCCCACCGCCGTCACCCCGGCGCGCGCGGCCAGCGGCCGCAACCGGGTGCGCATTATCGGCGGAAAATGGCGCAGCCGCTTGGTGCAGTTTCCCGCCGCCGCGGCGCTGCGGCCCACTC
>JBBQBW010000123.1:0-7039 GCA_038318025.1 Burkholderiales bacterium
ACCGGCACCGTGAAGCGCGCCGAGCGCGGCAACCTGATCGTGGAATCGGGCCGCGTCGAAGCGCTGCTGCCCCGCGACCAGCTGATCGCCAAGGAGAACCTGCGCGTAGGCGACCGCGTGCGCGCCTTCATCGCCAAGATCGATCGCGCGGCGCGCGGTCCGCAGCTCATCCTCTCGCGCGTGGCGCCGGAATTCCTGGTGAAGCTCTTCGAGCTGGAGGTGCCCGAGATCGAAGAGGGGCTGCTCGAGATCCGCGCCGCCGCCCGTGATCCGGGCCTGCGCGCGAAGATCGCGGTCAAGTCCAACGACCAGCGCATCGATCCGGTGGGCACCTGCGTGGGCATGCGCGGCTCGCGCGTGCAGGCCGTGACCCAGGAGCTGGCCGGCGAGCGCGTCGACATTATCCTGTGGTCGCCTGAGCCCGCGCAATTCGTGATCAACGCGCTCGCCCCGGCGGATGTGTCTTCCATCGTCGTGGACGAGGAGCGCCACTCGATGGACGTGGTGGTCGACGAGGACCAGCTGGCGCTCGCCATCGGGAAAGGCGGGCAGAACGTGCGCCTCGCCTCCGAGCTCACGGGCTGGCAGCTCAACATCATGACCACCGAGGAGCGCGAGCAGAAGAGCGAGCAGGAAACCAGCGTCGTGCGGGCCCTCTTCATGGAGAAGCTCGACGTGGACGAGGAAGTGGCCGAGATCCTGGTCTCGGAGGGCTTCACCTCCCTGGACGAGGTGGCCTACGTGCCGATCAACGAGATGCTCGAGATCGACGCCTTCGACGAGGAGACCGTGAACGAGCTGCGCCGCAGGGCGCGCAACTCGCTTCTCACCGAGGCGATCAAGAGCGAGGAGACGGTGGAGCACGCCGCCGAGGACCTGCAGGGCATGGAAGGAATGGACAACCAGACGGCGCGGGTGCTGGCCTCCAAGGGCATCACCACGATGGACGCCCTGGCGGACCTCGCCACCGACGAGCTGACCGAGATGACCGGCATGGATGCCGAGCGCGCCACGCAGTTGATCATGAAGGCGCGCGAACCCTGGTTCAAGGAACAGCCGCAGGCCTGACGGCGCGGCAGGAGATAGCAGCACATGGCCAAATCCAACGTCACCCAATTCGCCGAGGAGCTCAAGCTCCCGGTTACGCTGCTGCTCGAGCAGCTCCAGGCTGCAGGGGTGAAGAAACAGGCTGGAGACGACGCGATCACCGAGCAGGACAAGACGCAGCTCCTCGACCACCTGCGGGAGATGCACGGCAACAAGGAAGAGAAGAAGAAGATCACGCTCGTGCGCAAGCAGACGACCGAGATCAAGAAATCCGACGCGACCGGCAAGGCGCGCACGATCCAGGTCGAGGTGCGCAAGAAGCGCACCTTCGTGAAGGTGGACAAGCCCGCCGAGGTCGTGGCGCCCGAGCCGGCGAAGGTGGTGGCCCCCCCCGCTCCGATCATCAATGAGGAAGAGGCGAAGAAGCGCGAGGCGGAAGCCAGGCGCCAGGCCGAGCTCGCGGCGCGCCAGGCCGCCGATGCGCAAACGCGCACCAAGAAGGTCGCCGCCGCGAAGAAGAAGGAAGAGGAGGCTGCCGCCCCGGCCGAAGCCGCCGCTCCCGCCGAAGCCGCTGCCGCTCCCGCTGTCGATGGCGAGGCGCCGAAGAAGAAACGCGTGGTGCGCAAGAAAGGCGAGGAGCCCGCCACCGAAGCTGAAGCCCCGGTGCTGGTAGAAGTAAAGGCCGAGGCGCCCAAGGCCGAAGCGGGTCCGGTCCCGGCCGCCACCACGCCCGGCACCGCCGCGCCCAGCGAGGGCACGCTGCATCGCCCGGTGCTGAAGCCGGGTGAGAAGCCGGCCGACAAGAAGGGTCCCAAGCGCACCGCCAAGCCCGCCTCGTCCTGGGTGGACGACCAGGCGCGCCGCCGCGCCATGAAGACCAGGGGCGACGCCTCCGGCGGCCGAGACGGCTGGCGCTCCCGCGGTGGCCATCGCCATCGCGACGACGATGGCTCCGGTTTCGCCGCACCTTCCGAGCCGAAGATCCTCGACGTGCCGATTCCCGAGACCATCTCGGTGGGCGACCTCGCCCACAAGATGTCGGTCAAGGCCGCCGAGGTCATCAAGGTCATGATGAAGATGGGCACCATGGTGACCATCAACCAGGTGATCGACCAGGACACGGCGATGATCGTGGTGCAGGAGATGGGCCACATCGCCAAGCCCGCCAAGCCGGACGACCCCGAGTCGTTCCTCTCCGAGGCCGCCGTCGACGAAAGCAGCTTCGTGACGCGCCCACCGGTCGTGACCGTGATGGGCCACGTCGACCACGGCAAGACCTCGCTCCTCGATGCCATTCGCAAGGCGCGCGTTGCGGTCGGTGAGGCGGGGGGCATCACCCAGCACATCGGCGCCTACCACGTGGAGACGGATCGCGGCGTCATCACCTTCCTCGACACGCCCGGCCACGAGGCCTTCACCGCGATGCGCGCGCGTGGAAGCCTGATCACGGACCTCGTGATCCTGGTGGTCGCAGCCGACGACGGCGTGATGCCCCAGACCATCGAGGCAATCCACCACGCCAAGGCGGCCAAGGTGCCGGTGGTGGTGGCGGTGAACAAGATCGACAAGCCGGAAGCCAACCCGCAGCGCATCAAGAACGAGCTCCTGACGCACGAGATCGTCTCCGAGGAGTTGGGTGGCGAGACGCAATTCATCGAGGTTTCGGCGAAGACCGGCCAGGGCCTGGATCGGTTGCTGGAGGCGATCCAGCTCCAGGCCGAGGTGCTCGAGCTCAAGGCGCCGGTGAACGCACCGGCCAAGGGCGTCATCATCGAGTCCCGCCTGGACAAGGGCCGGGGCCCTGTTGCCACCGTGCTGGTCAAGTCGGGGACGCTCAAGAAGGGCGATATCGTCCTCGCGGGCGCCGTGTTCGGCCGCATCCGCGCCATGAACGACGAGAACGGCAAGCCGGTCGCCGAGGCGGGTCCGTCGATCCCGGTGGAAATCCAGGGCCTGCAGGATGTGGCCCGTGCCGGCGACGACCTAAACGTCCTCACCGATGAGCGCAAGGCACGCGAGATCGCTCTTTTCCGCCAGGGCAAGTTCCGTGACGTGAAGCTCGCCAGGCAGCAGGCCGTCAAGCTGGAGAACGTGTTCGACCAGCTGACCGAGAGTGCGAAACCGCTCGCCCTCATCATCAAGGCCGATGTGCAGGGCTCCTACGAGGGCCTCGCCCACGCGCTCACCAAGCTGTCCACCGAGGAGGTGCGCGTGAACATCGTGCACAGCGCCGTGGGCGGGATCACCGAGAGCGACATCAACCTGGCGCTCGCGTCGAAGGCGGTGGTGATCGGCTTAAACTCCCGCGCTGACGCGGCGGCGCGCAAGCTCGCCGAGAACTCGGGCGTCGACATCCGCTACTACAACATCATCTATGAAGCGGTGGATGACGTGAAGCTCGCCATCAACGGCATGCTCACCCCGGAGCGCAAGGAGTCGATCGTCGGCACCGTCGAGATCCGCAACGTGTTCCGGATCTCCAAGGTCGGCACGGTCGCCGGCTGCATGGTGACCGACGGCGTGGTCCGCCGCGGCTCCTCGGTGCGCGTGGTTCGTGGCGGCGTCGTGGTGCACACGGGCGAGCTCGATTCGCTCAAGCGCTTCAAGGACGATGTGCGCGAGGTGAAGGCGAACTTCGAGTGCGGCCTCTCGCTGAAGGGCTACAACGAAATCCAGGTGGGCGACCAGCTCGAGGTCTTCGAGATCGTCGAGGTCGCTCGCTCGCTCGCGTAGGCCACCCATGCCTGCCGAGCGCGGCGCGCGCATCGCCGACCAGATCCAGCGCGAGCTGGCGCAGATCATCCGCCTCGAGGTGCGCGACCCGCGGGTGGGCATGGTGACGATCACCGGGGTCGAGCTCGCGCGCGACCAGTCCCACGCGAAGGTCTTCTTCACCATCCTCGGGCCTGCCGACGCGATCGCCGACGCCGAGGAGGGGCTCACGCGCGCCGCCGGGTTCCTGCGCTCGGAGCTCGCGCACCGGCTCACCACCCGCAAGGTACCCGAGCTGCATTTCAGCTTCGACGAGTCGGTGGAGCGCGGCATGCGCCTGTCGCAGCTGATCGACCAGGCGCTCAAGCCCGGCGCGGAGCCGGCGCCCACGCCCGCCCCGCCGCCCAAGCGCACCCGCGGCTCCGGCCGCTAGCGACCGTGAGCGTCCCCGATCGCCCCCCGGAAGGGGTGTTGCTGCTGGACAAGCCTCCGGGCATCACCTCGACGCGGGCCCTCGCCACGGCCAAGCGCCTGCTGGGCTCGCGCAAGGCCGGCCATACCGGCACCCTCGATCCCTTCGCCACGGGCCTCCTGCCCCTGGTCTTCGGCGAGGCAACCAAGTTCTCGCGCTTCCTGCTCGATTCCACCAAGGGCTACCACGCCACGTTGCGCCTGGGCGAGGAGACCGCTTCCGGTGATACCGAGAGCCCGGTGGGGGAGACCCGGCCGGTGGCCTGCAGCGACGCCGAGATCGCCACCGTGGTGAGCGCATTCACCGGCACCCTCGCGCAGATTCCCCCGATGCACTCGGCGGTGCGCGTCGGTGGCAAGCGCCTCTACGACCTGGCCCGCGCGGGCGAGGAGGTCGAACGCGCGCCACGGACGGTGACCATCGAGCGGCTCGAAGTCCTGGGACGGACGGGCAACGATCTCACCGTCGCCGTGACCTGCTCGAAGGGGACCTATGTCCGAACTCTCGCCGTGGACATGGGGCGCGACTTGGGGTGCGGCGCCCACCTGGTGGCTCTGCGCCGCGTGGCGGTCGGTGAGTTCTCCATCGATCAAGCGACGAACCTCGTCGAAATGGAGGCAAAAAGCCTCGAATGGCGCCGATCACGACTGCTGCCGGTGGAGAGCCTGGTGGCCAGTCTGCCGCGCTGGAGCGTGCCCAGGGAGGCGGCGGTGCGCTTCGTGCAGGGTCAGGAGCTCGCCGATGCGCCGGCCGCACCCGGGGTCGAGGTGGCGGTCTTCGGGCCCGGGGACCGGCTGGTGGGAGTAGGGCTAGTGGGTGCCGGCGGCCGGCTCGCGCCGGCGCGCCTCATGTCCTTCGACAACCCCAAATCCCCTGATTTTGCTTGAGGAAATGGGCGTTTTCGGGCTAAAATCGATCCTTCGACCGAATGATCAGTAAACACAAGAGAGAGCACGGAGTCCCCATGCCAGTTACCACAGCAGATCGCGCCAAAACAGTCACCGATTACCAACGCGCCGCCGGAGATACCGGTTCGCCCGAAGTGCAGGTTGCGCTCCTCACGGCGCGTATCAACATGCTCGCCGGCCACTTCAAGAAGCACGTGAAGGATTTCCACTCGCGCCGCGGACTGCTCCATCTCGTGAGCCAGCGCCGCAGCCAACTCGACTACCTCAAGCGCACGAACGTCGAGGGATACCGCTCGCTGATCGAGCGCCTCGGCCTGCGCAAGTAAGGATCCAGCCGGGACCCGAGCCCCGCGACGCCTCCCCAGGAGCGGTCGCGGGGCTTTTCGTTTCCCGGCTCCCCTCCACCCCCGGGCGGCTGGCTGGCGCGTCCAGCACCACCCCCAGATGAAGAACAGGAACCCAACGTGAAATCGATCAAGAAGACTTTCTCCTTCGGGCGTCACCAGGTGACCCTGGAGACGGGCGAGATCGCCCGCCAGGCCGATGGTGCGGTGCTCGTGACCATGGACGACACCGTTGTCCTCGTGACCTGTGTTGGCCGCCGCGAAATGAAGCCCGGCCAGGATTTCTTCCCCCTCACGGTCGACTACCAGGAAAAGACCTACGCCGCGGGCAAGATCCCCGGCGGCTTCTTCAAGCGTGAGGGCCGCCCTTCTGAAAAGGAGATCCTCACGTCGCGCCTGATCGACCGGCCGTTGCGCCCGCTCTTCCCGAGCGGCTTCTACAACGAGGTCCAGGTCATCGCGACCGTGCTCTCGATCAACCCCGAGGTGGATTCGGACATCCCGGCGATGATCGGCGCTTCCGCCGCCGTCACGCTCTCCGGCATCCCGTTCGAGGGCCCGATCGGCGCCGCGCGCGTGGGCTACATCAATGGCGAGTACGTGCTCAACCCGGAAAAGAGCGAGCTCGAGGCCTCCCAGCTGAACCTGGTGGTCGCCGGCACCGAGGAAGCGGTGCTGATGGTGGAGTCGGAGGCCAGCGAGCTCTCCGAGGAAGTGATGCTGGGCGCGGTGATGTTCGGCCACGAGCAGATGCAGGCTGCGATCCGCGCCATCAACGAGCTCGCCGACGAGGGCGGCAAGGACGACTGGGACTGGCACGCGAAGGAGTCGGATGCGACGCTCGTGGAGAAGATGCGCGCGCTGGTCGAGTCGGATCTCAACGATGCCTACCGCATGAAGTCGAAGTCGCTTCGCTCCACGCGCCTGGACGAGATCAAGAAGAAGGTGTGGGACACCTGCGTGCTGGTCGAGGACAACCCCGCCGACGCCAACGTGGCGCGCGGGATCCTGAAGGAAATGGAAGCCAAGATCGTCCGCGGCCAGATCCTCAACGGCGAGCCGCGCATCGACGGGCGCAACACCCGCACCGTGCGCCCGATCTCGATCCGCCCGACCATCCTGCCGCGCGTGCATGGCAGTGTGCTGTTCACCCGCGGCGAGACCCAGGCGATCGTCACCACGACGCTGGGCACCGGCCAGGACGAGCAGCGCATCGACGCGCTCCAGGGCGAGTACACCGAGCGCTTCATGATGCATTACAACTTCCCGCCATTCTCCACCGGCGAAACCGGCCGCGTGGGCTCGCCCAAGCGCCGCGAGATCGGCCACGGGCGGCTCGCCAAACGTGCGCTGCTGGCGGTGCTGCCCTCCAAGGAGGAGTTCGGCTACACGCTGCGCGTGGTTTCGGAGATCACCGAATCCAACGGCTCCTCGTCGATGGCCTCGGTCTGCGGCGGCTGCCTCTCGCTGATGGATGCGGGCGTGCCCCTCAAGGGCCACGTGGCCGGCATCGCCATGGGCCTCATCAAGGACGGGGGGCGCTTCGCGGTGCTCAC
>JBBQBW010000124.1:0-7024 GCA_038318025.1 Burkholderiales bacterium
TTCCCGGCGTTACCTACATGCAGTTCCTGATCCCGGGGCTCGCGATGATGGGGATGCTGCAGAACGCCTTCGCCAACAGCTCGTCGTCGCTGATCCAGTCGAAGATCACCGGCAACATCGTGTTCATCCTGCTCCCGCCGCTCGCCCCGCATGAGATCTTCGGCGCCTACCTCATCGCCTCGATGGTGCGCGGGCTGGTGGTCGGCACCGGGGTCTTCGCGGCCACGCTGTGGCTGGTGCCGCTGCCCTTGTACAGCGTCGCATGGGTGGTCGCCTTCGCCATCGCCGGCTGCGGGATGCTGGGCACGCTGGGCATCATCGCCGGCATCTGGTCGGAGAAGTTCGACCAGCTGGCCGCGTTCCAGAATTTCCTGGTGATGCCGCTCACCTTCCTCGCCGGGGTCTTCTACTCGATGCACACCCTGCCGCCGTTCTGGCAGTTGCTGTCGCGGCTGAATCCGTTCTTCTACGCGATCGACGGCTTCCGCTACGGCTTCTTCGGCCAGTCGGACGTTTCGCCCTGGACCAGCCTCGCGATTGCGACCGGCGCCTTCGCTGCCCTATCATTGCTAACCTTGCGGCTCCTCTCCCGGGGCTACAAGCTCCGCCACTAGAGTCCCCAGAACATGGTCGAACCCAGCTCCATCGAGGATTCCATCCGCGCGGGCCTGCCCTGCACGCACCTCCAGGTGACCGGCGACGGCGCCCACTTCGAGGCGGTCATCGTGAGTCCGTCGTTCGCGGGCCTGAACCGGGTGCGCCAGCACCAGCTGGTGTACGCCGCGCTCGGCGAGCGCATGCGCTTGGAGATCCATGCCCTGTCGATGAGGACGTTCTCGCCCGAGGAGTGGGCGGCCCGCTGAGGTCCCGGCCCGTTCCCGCGGGCCGCCAAAACCATGCAGAAACTCTCAATTCAGGGCGGCAACCCGCTATCCGGCGAGGTCCGCATCGTGGGCGCGAAGAACGCGGCCCTCCCGATCCTCGCCGCGTCGCTGCTCACCGCGGCTCCGATGCGCATCACCAACGTGCCGCAGTTGACCGACGTGCGCACCATGATCCGGCTGCTCCAGGGCATGGGAGTGCAGGCCGAGACGCTCGACCACGAGGTGCGCCTCGAGGCGCGGCTGATCGGCGAGCCGTTCGCGCCCTACGACCTGGTGAAGACCATGCGCGCCTCGATCCTGGCGCTGGGGCCCCTCCTCGCGCGCTTCGGCGAGGCCAAGGTGTCCCTCCCGGGCGGTTGCGCCATCGGCGAGCGCCCGGTGGACCTCCACATCAAGGGCCTCACCGCGATGGGTGCCGAGATCACCATCGAGCAGGGCAACATCCACGCGAAAGCGTCGCGCCTGCGTGGCGCCACCATCTTCATGGACACCGTGACCGTCACCGGCACCGAGAACCTGATGATGGCGGCATGCCTCGCCAAGGGCACCACGGTGCTCGAGAACGCCGCGCGGGAGCCCGAGGTGGTCGACCTCGCGCGCTGCCTCGTCGCGATGGGCGCGCGCATCACCGGGCATGGCACCGACGTGATCCGGGTCGAGGGCGTCGAGGCGCTTTTCGGTGCGGAGCATGCGGTCATGCCCGACCGCATCGAGGCCGGGACCTTCCTCTGCGCCGCCGCGGCCACGCGCGGGAGCGTGACACTCCTCGAGGCGCCGGTTTCGAGCCTCGACCCGGTGCTCGAGAAGCTGCGCGAGGCGGGGGCCGCGCTCGCGATCGGCGAGCGCACCATCCGCATTGCCATGAACGCGCGGCCGAGAGCGGTGAACCTGCGCACCTCGCCCCACCCCGGTTTCCCGACCGACATGCAGGCGCAGTTCATCGCGCTCAACGCGGTCGCGGAGGGTACCGGGCTCGTCACCGAGACGATCTTCGAGAACCGCTTCATGCACGTGCAGGAGCTGCGCCGCCTCGGCGCCACCATCGACATCCAGGGCAACACCGCGATCGTGCACGGAGTGGACGCGCTCACCGGAGCGACGGTGATGGCGACCGACCTGCGCGCCTCGGCAAGCCTGGTGATCGCGGGGCTGGTGGCCGAGGGGGAGACCGTGATCGACCGGATCTACCATCTCGACCGCGGCTACGAGAAGATCGAGGACCGGCTTGCCCTCCTGGGCGCGCGGATCTCGCGAGTGCCATGACCGCGCCGGTCACGATCGCGCTCGCCAAGGGGCGCATCTTCGACGAGACGTTGCCGCTGCTTCGTGCGGCCGGCATCGAGCCGGGAGCGGGCGCGGCCGACACCCGCGAGCTGATCCTCGCCAGCCGCCGGGCGGATGTGCGGTTCATCCTGGTGCGCGCCGCCGACGTGGCGACCTACGTGCAGTACGGCGCCGCCGACCTCGGGGTCGCGGGCCGCGACCTGCTCCACGAGCACGGCGGGCAGGGCCTCTACCAGCCGGTCGACCTGGGCATCGCCCGGTGCCGCATGGCGGTGGCGGTTCCGGAGGGGTTCGACTACGAGAGCGCCGTGCGCCAGGGGGCGCGCCTCAGGGTGGCCACCAAGTACATCCGCGCGGCCCGCGAGCACTTCGCGGCCAAGGGCGTGCACGTGGACCTGATCCACCTCTATGGCTCGATGGAGCTCGCACCCCTGGTGGGGCTGGCCGACGTGATCGTCGACCTGGTGGATACCGGCAACACGCTGCGCGCCAACAAGCTGCGGGTGGTGGAGGACCTGTTCGAGGTGTCCAGCCGACTGATCGTGAACCCCGCCTCGCTCAAGCTCAAGCGCGCGGCGATCGCCCCGCTGATCGAATCCTTCCGTGCCGCCGCCCGTGCTTGAGATCCGCCGCCTGTCGAGCGATGCGCCCGGTTTCGAACGCGAGCTCGAGGCGCTGCTCGCCTTCGAGGCGGCGCAGGACGAATCGGTGGATGTCGCGGTCGCGGGCATCCTCGATGCGGTGCGCGATCGCGGCGATGCGGCGCTGGTCGAGTTCACCACCCGCTTCGATCGCTGGACTCCGGACACGGCCGCGGCGCTCGAGGTGGAGGCGAGCCAGGCGCGGCGCGCCCTCGACGCCCTCGGGCGCGAGGAGCGCGCCGCCCTGGAGTTCGCCGCCGAGCGCATCCGCGCCTACCACGCGCGCCAGCGCCAGGAATCGTGGCGGTTCGAGGAGGCGGACGGCACCGTCCTCGGCCAGCAGGTGATGCCGCTCGACCGCGCGGGGCTCTACGTTCCCGGCGGCAAGGCCGCCTACCCCTCCTCGGTGCTGATGAGCGCGGTGGCGGCGAAGGTCGCCGGGGTCCCCGAGCTGGTGATGGTGACCCCCACGCCCGATGGCGTCGTGAACGGCCCGGTGCTCGCCGCCGCCGTGCTCGCGGGCGTCGACCGCATCTTCCGCGTGGGCGGCGCCCAGGCGATCGGCGCGCTCGCCTTCGGCACGGCAAGCGTGCCCGCCGTGGACAAGATTGTCGGTCCCGGCAACGCATACGTGGCGGCCGCCAAGCGGCGGGTATTCGGCCGTGTCGGCATCGACATGGTCGCGGGCCCCTCGGAGGTGCTGGTGATCGCCGATTCCACCGCGCGCGCCGATTGGGTCGCCATGGACCTCTTTGCCCAGGCCGAGCACGACGAGATCGCCCAGGCGATCCTGCTCACCCCCGATGCCGACCTGCTCGAGCGCGTCGCCGAGTCGATGCAGCGGCAGCTTGAGGGGATGCCGCGGCGCGGCATCATCGCCGCCTCGGTCGCGGGCCGCGGCGCGCTGGTGCGGGTCCGCGATCTCGCCGAGGCGTGCGAGATCGCCAATCGCATCGCCCCGGAGCACCTGGAGCTGGCGGTGGCCGATCCCGAGGCGCTCGCCCCGCGCATCCGCCACGCCGGCGCGATCTTCCTCGGGCACCACGCGAGCGAGTCCCTCGGGGATTATTGCGCGGGCCCCAACCACGTGCTGCCGACGTCGCGCACCGCGCGTTTCTCCTCGCCCCTGGGCGTCTACGATTTCCAGAAGCGTTCGAGCATCATTTCGGTATCCCGTGCCGGCGCCCGCACCCTCGGCCGGGTCGCCGCCACGCTCGCACGCGCCGAGGGCCTCGAGGCCCATGCCCGCAGCGCGGAGTGGCGCCTCGGCGCGGATTCGACGTGAGGAAGGGACCCGTCGGGCTGGTGCGCGAGGAAGTGCTCGCGATGAAGGCCTATCCCGTGGCTTTCGCCCACGGGCTGGTGAAGCTGGACGCGATGGAGAACCCCTACCGCCTGCCGCCGGATCTCGCCCGGGCGATGGGCGAGATCCTGGCGCAGGTGCCGGTCAACCGCTACCCCGATCCGGCAGCACCCGCCCTGCGTGAGCGGCTGCGTGAGGCGATGGGAATTCCCCCGGCCCTCGCGATCCTCCTGGGCAACGGCTCCGATGAAGTGATCCAGATCCTCACCACCGCGCTGGCACGCCCCGGCGCCACGGTGCTCGCGCCGGAACCTTCGTTCGTGATGTACCGGATGAGCGCCGCCGCCGCCGGGATGCGCTATGTCGGAGTTCCCCTGCTCGCCGACTTCGCGCTGGACGAGCGCGCGATGCTCGCGGCGATCGAGGCGCATGACCCGGCGCTCATCTGGATCGCCTACCCCAACAATCCCACGGGCAATCTGTTCCCGCGGGAGTCGATCCTGCGGATTGTGGCCGCCGCGCGCGGCCTGGTGGCCGTGGACGAGGCGTATTACGCGTTTTCGGGGGGCGCCTCGCTGCTCGACGAGGTCGGGCACCACCCGAACCTGGTGCTGGTACGCACCGTCTCGAAGCTCGGCCTCGCGGGCCTGCGGCTGGGCCTCGCGGCGGGCCCCGGGGAATGGATCGACGAGCTGGAGAAGCTGCGCCCGCCTTACAACGTGAACGTGCTCACCGCTGCGGCGGCCGAGTTTCTGCTCGCCCACGGAGCGGTCTTCGAGCAGCAGACGCGGGCCCTGGTAGCGGAGCGCGCCCGCCTGGAGGCGGGGCTCGACCGCCTGGGCGTTCGCCGCTTCGAGTCGGCGGCCAACTTCGTGCTCGCCCGGGTGCCTGACGCCCCGGCGGCGTTCGAGGGGCTCAGGACGCGTGGTATATTGGTCCGTAACTTCCACGGCTCGGACCCACTGCTCGCCCACTGCTTGAGGCTCACTGTCGGCACTCCCGACGAGAACGCGAAACTCCTCGGGGCGCTCGCCTCGGTCCTCGGCCCCCCACATGCGTAAGGCGGAAATCCAGCGCGACACCAAGGAGACCCAGGTCTTCGTGGCGCTCGACCTCGATGGCAGCGGCGAGGCGAGCCTCGCCTCGGGCATCCCGTTCCTCGACCACATGCTCGACCAGATCGCCCGGCATGGCGCCATCGACCTCACGGTGCGCGCCACGGGGGACCTCGAGATCGACGCGCACCACACGGTCGAGGACATCGGCATCACGCTCGGGATGGCCTTGTCCAAGGCGCTGGGCGACAAGAAGGGGATCCGGCGTTATGGCCATGCCTACGTGCCCCTCGACGAGGCCATGTCGCGCGCGGTGGTCGATTTCTCCGGTCGCCCGGGGCTCGAGTTCAACGTGAAGTACACGCGCGCCCGGGTGGGCGAGTTCGACGTCGACCTCACCCACGAATTCTTCCAGGGCCTGGTGAACCACGCCCTGGCCACCGTCCATATCGACAACCTCCGCGGCGACAACGCCCACCACCAGTGCGAGACCGTATTCAAGGCCTTCGCTCGGGCGCTGCGCATGGCGGTGGAGCCGGACCCGCGGGCCGCGGGCGTCATCCCTTCCACGAAAGGAGCGCTGTAGGCGCGTTTCCGCCTCCCCGTCCCGGGCATGTCCCAGCGCATTGCGATCGTCGACTACGGAATGGGCAATCTGCGCTCGGTGCAGAAGGCCCTGGCGCACGTGGCGCCCGGGGCCGCCGTGTCGATCACCGACTCGCCCGAAGCAATTCGCGCCGCCGACCGCGTGGTATTC
This sequence comes from Burkholderiales bacterium, assembly GCA_038318025.1. Lineage (GTDB taxonomy): Bacteria > Pseudomonadota > Gammaproteobacteria > Burkholderiales > Usitatibacteraceae > Usitatibacter. Next base: position 5,925 of record JBBQBW010000124.1, read on the forward strand.
CCCGGTCAGGGCGCGATGCCCGATTGCATGCGCTCGCTGCGCGAAAGCGGGCTCGCCGAGGCGATCACCGAGGCCGCGGCGACGAAACCCTTCCTCGGCATGTGCATCGGCCAGCAGATGCTGTTCGACACGAGCGCCGAGGGCGACACCCCGGGGCTGGGCCTGATCCCTGGCAGCGTGGTGGGTTTCGAGCTCACCCCCGAGCGGCGCCAGGCCGGCTACAAGGTGCCGCACATGGGATGGAACGAGGTGTGGCAGGTCCGCGACCACCCGCTCTGGCGCGGCATCGGCGACGGCAGCCGCTTCTATTTCGTCCACAGCTTCTATTGCCGGCCGGCCGAGGATACCCTCGCGGCCGGCCAATCCCGCTATCCCGATGCCTTTACCTCGGCCATCGCCCGCGATAACATTTTCGCGACGCAGTTCCACCCCGAGAAAAGCAGCGCCGCGGGACTCACGCTCCTTGGCAATTTCGCCACCTGGGACCCTTAGGGGCACTGCGCACCCATGCTGATCATTCCTGCCATCGACCTGAAGGACGGCCACTGCGTGAGGCTCGAGCAGGGCCGCATGGACTCGGCCACCGTTTTCGCCACCCAGCCCGCCGAGGCCGCCGCGCAGTGGGTGGCGAAGGGCGCGCGGCGCCTGCACGTGGTCGACCTGAACGGCGCCGTGGCCGGCAAGCCACGCAACGAGCAGGCGGTGAAGGACATCATCGCCGCGGTCGACTCCGACATCCCGGTGCAGCTCGGGGGTGGGATCCGCGACCTGGACACCATCGAGCGCTACCTCGACGACGGCGTCTCCTTCGTGATCATCGGCACCGCGGCGGTGAAGAACCCGGGATTCCTCCACGAGGCGTGCGACGCGTTCCCCGGCCACATCATGGTCGGGCTGGACGCGAAGGAGGGCAAGGTCGCCACCGACGGCTGGTCCAAGCTCACCGGGCACGACGTGGTCGACCTCGCCAGGCGCTTTCAGGACTACGGCGTGGAGGCGGTGATCTACACCGACATCGGCCGCGACGGGATGATGACCGGGATCAACATCGAGGCCACCGTGCGCCTCGCCCAGGCGCTGGTCGTGCCGGTGATCGCGAG
>JBBQBW010000125.1:0-7022 GCA_038318025.1 Burkholderiales bacterium
GCGCTCGCGAAGCTGGCGGCGGGGATCGAGGCCCTGCCGCTGGCGCAACGCGAGGCCTTCCTGCTGTATCACGAGAGCGGCCTCTCGATCGCGGACATCGCGGCGGCGACGGGGTCCAACGAGGAAGCGGCGAAGAGCCGCCTCAGGTACGCCATGAACAAGCTGCGCGAGGCGATCGACGATGAGTGAGCCCGACCCGATCGGCGATCGCTACCGCGAGCTCGCACGCGAGGCGCCGCCCCCCGAACTCGACGCGGCGATCCTGGCGGCGAGCCGGCGCGCGGTCGGCGCCCGCCCGGGCGGTGCGCAGCGCTGGATCGCGCCGGTGTCGGTCGCGGCGGTCCTCGTGCTCGGCATCGGTGTGGCGCTGCGCATGCAGGTCGAGCAGCCGGGAATCGAGACTTCGGCGCCGCAATCGGAATACCCGGTGCCGTCGGCGGAACCCACGCCGCCATCGGAATATTCAGTGCCGCCCTCGGAACCCGACCCGCCCTCGGAACCGGCACCCCCGAAACAGGAGGCTCAGGCCTCCGGGGAGCCGCCGCGCAAGGCCAAGGCCGCGGCCGCTGTCGCCGCCACGGCGGCGCCCGACGCGGCCCCCCCGCCGGCATCCGACCTGTCGCGCGCCGCGCCGCCGAAACGCGAGCTGCAGAACCGAGCGGCCGCTGCGGAAGCACCCCGGCCCACGATGGATGCGGCACGATCATTCGCCCCGGAACCCCCCGCGGCAATGCGCGCCCCGGCGCCGTCCGCCCCACCGCAAGCCCCGGCCGCGGGATCGATGGCCACGCGCGAGGCAGCGCCCGTGATGGCCGATACCGGGCCCACGCCCGAGGCCGAGCTCGAGCGCATCGCGCGCCTGCGTGAGGCGAGCCGCAACGACGCAGCCGACCGCGCCCTCGCCGCCTTTCAGCGCCGATTCCCCGACTACCGCATCCCCGCCGCCGTGTGGGAGAGGGTGAGGAGCCGCTAGCGATGTCCGAGACGCGCCAGCTCGCCCGCTCGCTCGTGGAGCCGGAGCCCGCCACGTTCGACAGCCGCCATCCGCGTGCCGAATCGATCGAGCGCGTTCGCACTGCCGCGCGCGGCTTCGAGCTCGAGCTCGACGGCGAGCGCGTGGTGATCGCAGCCAGCAACGCGCGCTACGAAGGGAAGTGGGAAGGCAGCGCCGATGCCCTGCGCCTGGACGGCGAATTCATCGCGGGACGGCGCGTGAAGGGCTTCCTCAAGGCGGTCTCCGCGATGATGCTGCTGCTGATCGCTGCCAGCGCCTGGATCCTGTGGACCGGCGGCGACGAGTCGCCGGCGCGCTTCCTGGTGCCGCTGGTGACGCTGCTGGCGATCCTGGGGCTGCCCTTCGTGGTCACCGGCATGGCCTCGGCGCGGGAGGCGGACAAGTCGCGCATCCGCAAGGCGCTGCGCGTGGCGCTGGAGGACGAGGAGGAGTGAAATTCTCCCTCTCCCCTGGGAGAGGGCCGGGGAGAGGGTCAACCCACCCACACCCTTGCATTCCGGAACATCCGCATCCACGGCGAATCCTCGGGCCAGCCGTCGGGATGCCACGAGAACAGCACCGTGCGGAACACGCGCTCGGGGTGCGGCATGAGGATGGTGAAGCGCCCGTCGGGCGTGGTCACGGAAGTCACGCCCTGGGGCGAGCCGTTCGGGTTGTAGGGATAGGTCTCGGTCACCTTGCCGCGGTTGTCGACGTAGCGCGCCCCCACCAGGTAGCGGCATGCGTCGAGCGCTTTCGCGTCCCTGAACACGGCCTTGCCCTCGCCGTGGGCGGTGACGATCGGCAGGCGGCTGCCGGCCATGCCGGCGAACAGGATCGAGGGCGACTCCTGCACCTCGACCATCGTGAGCCGCGCCTCGTACTGCTCCGAGAGGTTGCGCTCGAAGTGCGGCCAGTGCTGCGCCCCGGGGATGATGTCCTTCAGGTTCGACATCATCTGGCAGCCGTTGCAAGCGCCGAGCGCAAAGGAATCGTCGCGGCGGAAGAACGCCTCGAACTCGTCGCGCGCGCGGGAATTGAACAGGATCGACTTGGCCCAGCCCTCGCCCGCCCCCAGCACGTCGCCGTAGCTGAAGCCGCCGCACGCGGCGAAGCCCTTGAAATCGGCCAGCCTCACGCGCCCGGCGATGATGTCGCTCATGTGCACGTCCACGGCCGCAAAGCCCGCGCGGTCGAACGCGGCGGCCATCTCCTGCTGGCCGTTCACGCCCTGCTCGCGCAGGATCGCCACCCTGGGCCGCACGCCGGCGGCGATGAACGGCGCCGCGATGTCGTGGGCCGGGTCGAACGCGAGCTTGCCGTGCAGCCCGGGATCGCCCTCGTCGAGGATCCGGTCGTATTCCTGGTCGGCGCAGAGCGGGTTGTCGCGCCGGCGCTGGATCTCGTGGGTCACCTTCGACCAGGCGCGGTGCAGCTCCACGCGCCGCTCGGCGAAGACGGGCTTGCCGTTGGCGATGAGGCGCACCTCGCCCTCGGCATTGGGATGCCCGATGACGTGGGACTCCTTCGACAGGCCCGCGGCACGCAGCCGTGCCATCACCGCATCGCGATCGCCGCGGCGCACCTGGATCACCGCGCCCAGCTCCTCGTTGAAGAGGGCCGCGACGATGCGCTCGTCGAGGTTGCCCGAGAGCACGTCGGACTGGCGCTCGTGGCCGTCAACGTCGAGCTTCCGCGGGTCGTAGGCGAGGTTGTCGAGGTAGATGGTGACGCCCGCGCGGGCGGCGAAGGCCATCTCGCAGAGCGTCGCGAACAGGCCGCCATCGGAGCGGTCGTGGTACGCGAGGATCTTCCCGTCGGCGTTCAACGCCTGGATCGCGCCGAAGAAGGCCACGAGCTTCGCGGGATTTTCGAGGTCGGGCGCCGCGTCGCCGAGTTGCGACTGCACCTGCGCGTAGATCGATCCGCCGAGGCGGTTCGCCCCCGCCGCGAGGTCGATCAACACCAACTCGGTGTCGCCGGCGCCGGTCGCGAGCTGCGGGGTGAGCGTGCGGCGCACGTCGGCCACGGGCGCGAAGGCGGTAATCACGAGGGAGAGCGGCGCGGTCACCGACTTGTTCTCGCCGCTGGCCGCGTCGCGCCACGTGGTCTTCATCGACATCGAATCCTTGCCGACCGGGATCGCGATGCCGAGCGCCGGGCAGAGCTCCATGCCGACCGCGCGCACCGTGTCGAAGAGGGCGGCGTCCTCACCGGGATGGCCCGCGGCGCACATCCAGTTGGCCGATAACTTCAGCTTCCCGATGTTCTCGATGGCCGCGGCGGCGATGTTGGTGACCGCCTCCCCCACCGCCATGCGGCCCGAGGCGGGAGCGTCGATGAGGGCGAGCGGCGTGCGCTCTCCCAGCGCCATCGCCTCACCCAGGTAGGTGTGGTAACCCATCGTGGTCACCGCGCAATCGGCCAACGGCACCTGCCACGGGCCCACCATCTGGTCGCGCGCGCTGTAGCCGCCGACGGTGCGATCGCCGATCGAGACGAGGAAGGTCTTGTCGGCAACGGCGGGATTGCGCAGCACGCGGTAGCACGCTTCGCGCAGCTCGATGGCAGGGTCCACGGCCACGAGCCGGCGCGACACGTGCTTCACGTCCCGGTGCATGCGGGGCGGCTTGCCGAGCAACACCTCGAGCGGCATGTCCACCGGGGTGTTGCCCAGGAGCGGGTCGTCCACCACCAGCGCGTCGTCGGCCCGCGCCGCGCCCACCACGGCGAAGCCGCAGCGCTCGCGCTCGCAGATGCGCCGGAAGTCGTCGAGCCGCGAGGCGTCGATGGCGAGCACGTAACGCTCCTGCGACTCGTTGGACCAGATCTGCATCGGCGTCATGCCGGGTTCCTCGCTCGGGACCTTTCGCAGGTCGAACGTGGCGCCCACGCCGCCGGAATGCGCGAGCTCGGGGAAGGCGTTGGAGAGCCCGCCCGCGCCCACGTCGTGGATCGAGAGGATCGGGTTGCCCGCGCCCATCTGCCAGCAGGCGTCGATCACTTCCTGGCAGCGGCGCTCGAGCTCGGCATTGGCGCGCTGCACCGAGTCGAAGTCCAGCGACTCCACGTTCTGCCCCGAGGCCATCGAGGACGCGGCGCCGCCGCCCAGGCCGATGAGGAACGAAGGACCGCCGAGCTGGATGAATAACGTGCCCTTTCCCAGCGGCTTCTTGGCGGTATGCGCGGCGGAAATGTTGCCGTAGCCTCCCGCCAGCATGATGGGCTTGTGGTAGCCGCGCACCTCGCCCGCGCTCGCAAGCTCGAAGGCCCGGAAGTATCCGGTGAGGTTGGGGCGGCCGAACTCGTTGTTGTACGCCGCGCCGCCGACGGGGCCCTCGATCATGATGTCCAGCGCCGAGGCGATTCGCCCGGGCTTGCCGTAATCGACCTCCCACGGTTCGAGGGCGCCGGGGATCCTCAGGTTGGAGACCGAGAAGCCGGTGAGGCCCGCCTTGGGCTTGCCGCCGATGCCCGTGGCTCCCTCGTCGCGGATCTCCCCGCCCGCGCCGGTGCCGGCGCCGGGATGGGGCGCGATCGCCGTCGGGTGGTTGTGCGTCTCCACCTTCATCAGGATGTGGGTCGTGTCGCGGTGGTACTTCCAGCCGCCGGAGGTCTCGGGGAAGAAGCGCTCGATCTCGGCCCCTTCGATCACCGCGGAGTTGTCCGAATACGCCACCACCGTGCCCCGCGGGTGGGCGCGATGGGTGTTGCGGATCATCGCGAAGAGCGAATTGTCCCGGGCCTCGCCGTCGATCGTCCACGACGCGTTGAAGATCTTGTGGCGGCAATGCTCGCTGTTGGCCTGGGCGAACATCATCAGCTCCACGTCGGTGGGATTGCGCCCCAGCCGGGTGAAGTTCTCCACCAGGTAGTCGATCTCGTCGGGTGCGAGGGCCAGCCCCATCGACGCGTTGGCGACCTCCAGCGCCTGCTTGCCGCCGGCTGCGAGGTCGACGACGGCGAGCGGCCGCGGGGTGGCACGGGTGAAGAGCGCCTCGGCCCCCGCCATGTCGCCCACCACCACCTCGGTCATGCGGTCGTGGATCGCGGCTTCCAATGGCGCCCGCGATGATTCCTGGAGGCCGGTCACGTAGTACGCCACGCCGCGCTCGATGCGATCCACCCGGGCGAGGCCGCAATTGCGCGCGATGTCGGTGGCCCTGGACGACCACGGCGACACGGTGCCGAAGCGCGGCAGAACCAATAGCAGCGTGCCCTGGGGCTCGCCTTCGAAGGCGGTGCCGTAGGTGAGGAGCTTGCCCAGCACCTGCGACTCGGCCGCGGTGAGCGCCGCCGTGACCGCCACGAAATGCACGAAGCGGGTCCGGACCGTGATGGCGCCGGCCAGCGATTTCGGCAGCGATGCAAGGAGCTTTTCGACCCGAAACGGGGAGAGCGCGACCGCGCCGGGCAGCGTGAGGACCTGCTGCAGCGGCGCATCCCGCGGATTCATCCGCCAATTATAAATTAATTGGGTCAGAACCCCTTTATCGCAGCGTGAAAACGGGCAGCGTCCAGTTGAAGGCGATGGCGCCGAGGCGAATTGCCGCGATACACGACATGCCCGCGAGCGCCGCGGCGGTGGCCGGCAAGTAGGCCTGCAGCAGGAGGTAGAGGCTGGCGCCGGCGATCGCCGCCGTGGCGTAGATCTGCCCCTTGCGCAGGATCAGCGGGATCTCCGCCGAGAGCACGTCGCGGATGGCGCCGCCCGCCACCCCGGTGAGGGTGCCCATCATCACCACCACGATGCCCCGGTGCTCGAGGTGCTCGGCGATCTGCGCGCCTCCGATGGTGAAGAACGCCAGCCCGAATGCGTCGGCCACCGCCAGCGCCCGCTCCGGCGGCGTGAAGCAACGCGTCCAGAGGATGGTCCCGAGCGCCGCGCCGAGGATCACCCACAGGTAGATGGGCTGCGCGATCCAGAACACCTGGCGATTCAACAGCACGTCGCGCAACGTCCCGCCGCCGATCGCCGTGACGGTCGCGATCACCACCACGCCCAGCAAGTCGAGGTTCTTGCGCGCCGCGGCAAGCGCCCCCGAGATCGCGAACACCGCCACACCGGCGTAGTCGAGGAACTCGAGGATCATTGCGGGCGGTTCTCGCGGCGGAGCACGAGTTTCAATCCCGACCAGGTTTCGTCCACCGCGCAGACCTTCACGTCGACGAGCCCGAGGGGCAGCGCCACATCGCGGATCGTATCCTCGGTGATGTCGGTGGCCACCTTCGACGCCTTCTTGGGCCACGAGATCCAGAGGGCGGCATCGGGGCGCATCTTCGCGAGCGACGACGCGAGGAATGCCTCGAGTTGCGCGCGCGAGACGGTGAAAAGGTGCGCTACGTCGGTCTTCGCATCGTGGCGCGTAGCGAGCGACGCGCCCTCGGGCCACGGAGCGAGGAGCGACTGGTAGTCCATCGGCGCACCCGCCACGAACACCCGCGACCCCGGGCCGATCCCAAGCTTCTTCGCGAGCGGCGTGCCGGAATATCCCGCCGGCGTCACTTCTTCGGCGCTGTCTCGACGCGGCCCATCAAATGGAACTCCGCGTTGGGCCGCATGCTGGTGAGGTTGGCCAGCCGGTTGGACATGGCGAAGAAGGCCGCGATGGCGCCGATGTCCCACAGGTCCTCGTCGCTGAATCCGTGGGCGCGCGCCGCGTCGAGGTCCACGTCGACGATTTCCCCGGAGCGCAGCGCCACCTTCATCGCGAAGTCGAGCATCGCCATCTGCCGCGGCGTGATGTCCGCCTTGCGGTAATTGGTCGCCACCTGGTCGGCGACGATCGGGCTCTTCGCGCGGATGCGAAGGATCGCACCATGGGCCACCACGCAGTAGAGGCAATCGTTGGCGCCGGAGGTGGCGACCACGATCATCTCGCGCTCGGCCTTGGTGATGCCCTGGGCCTTCTCCATCAGCGCGTCGTGGTAGGCGAAGAAGGCGCGGAACTCGTCGGGGCGATGGGCGAGCACGAGGAAGACGTTCGGGATGAAGCCGGCCTTTTCCTGGACCGCGAGCATCCTGTTG
>JBBQBW010000126.1:0-7021 GCA_038318025.1 Burkholderiales bacterium
CGTCCTCCGGGCCCACAACGCGGTACTTCGGGTGCACCATCTCGTCGCCGAAGAAGCCGGGACGCACCTCGCCGAACAGGCGCATGCGCGCACCGGGCGCGAACTGCTTCGCCTGGCTCGGGTAGAAGTTGAGGAAGCGCACCCAGAGCTCGCGCTCGCCGTCGGTGAGCTTCACCACCAGCGAGCGCCGGCCGCGGAACTTGACCTCGGCATCGACGACCTCGGCCTCGACCAGGGCCGGGATTCCGGGCCGCACATCCTTCAGGGCGATGAGGCGTGTCTCATCCTCGTAGCGCAGCGGCAGGTGCAGGACGAGGTCGAGCTTGCCGCGGATCCCGATCTTCTCGAGCTGGGCCGCGAGCTTCGGTGCGGTTTCGATCCGGGAGAGCGTCAGGGACCTAGCCGCCGAGGACCATCACGGCATCGATCTCCACCTGCGCGCCGCGCGGCAGCGATGCGACCCCGATGGTCACGCGCGCGGGGAAGGGCGCGCGGAAATAGGTCGCCATGATCTCGTTCACCGTCGGGAATTGCGCAAGGTCCACCAGGTAGATCGTCACCCGCACCACGCGGCCGAAATCGCCGCCCGCTGCCTTGCAGACCGCCTCGAGGTTATCGAAGACGCGCCTGACCTGGGCTTCGAAACCCGCCACTAATTGCATCGATTGCGGGTCGAGGGGGATCTGGCCGGAGAGGTAGACGGTATCTCCAGCGCGGATCGCCTGGGAGTAGGGGCCGATGGCGGCGGGTGCCTCGGGGCTGCTGACTGGTTTCACGGTCGCTTCCTGTTCGATGCCGTTGACCGGCGCCAGGCGTCCGGTCCAACGGCGTTCCCGATGATTGCCATCTTCACGACGGCTTTTTCTTCAAGCGTGTGATGCGCACGACTTCCGGAATCCGGCGCAGGTGGCGGAACACATGCGCCAGGTGCATGCGATTTCTCACCTGGAGGGTGAAAACGATGGTGGTGTAGGCCTGGCTCGCGCGCTGTTCGGTCTCGATGTGGTCGATGTTGGAATCGGCCTCGGAGACCTCGGCAGCCAGGCGCGCCAGCACACCGCGCGTGTTCTGCGCCACCAGGCGCGCGCTCACGTCGAACATGCGGTCGGTGTAGGAGTCCCACTGCACGTCGACCCACTTCTCGGGATCGAAGTGGAACGGGTGGATCGCGGGGCAGTCGTGGGTGTGGACCACCAGGCCCTGGCCCTTCTTGATCTGCGCGATGATCGGGTCGCCCGGGATCGGTCGGCAGCAGGGCGCGAACTGCACCGCGAGTCCCTCGGTGCCGCGGATGGTGATCGAGTCCAGGCGGTGCTCGCCGCCCTCGCCGAGCGCATCCTGTGCGAGAAGCTTCTTGGCCACCACGACCGCTAGGCGCTTGCCCAGCCCGATGTCGGCGAGGACCTCCTCGCGCGTCTTGGCGGCGTCGCCCTTGAAGAAATGGTTCCAGTGGCCGTCGGCGACCTCGTCGGGGTTGGCCTTCAACGAGCGCAGCGCCTGCACCAGCAGCAGCTCGCCCACCTCGGCCGATTCCGCGAGCTGCATGGTCTTCAGGTAATGGCGGATGTGGGAGCGCGACTTGCCGGTGGCGACGTAGGAGAGCCACACCGGGTTCGGCCGCGCCTGGGGATCGGTCACGATCTCGACGCGGTTGCCGTTGCGCAGCACCGCGCCCAGCGGCGCGGGGGAGCCGTCGATTCTGGCCGCCACGCAATGGTTGCCCACCTCGGTGTGCACCGCGTAGGCGAAATCGATCGCGGTTGCACCCTTGGGCAGCGCCAGGATCTTGCCCTTGGGCGTGAACACGTAGACCTCGTCGGGGAAGAGGTCCACCTTGATGTGCTCGAGGAATTCGAGCGCGTCGCCCGATTCGCTCTGGATCTCGAGCAGCGACTGCAGCCACTGGTGGGTGCGGATCTGGACGTTGTCCGCGTCACCCTCGCTGCTCTTGTACATCCAGTGTGAGGCGACCCCCGCCTCCGCCACCTTGTGCATGTCGGCGGTGCGGATCTGGATCTCGATCGGCATGCCGAACGGGCCGAAGAGCGTGGTGTGCAGCGACTGGTAGCCGTTGGCCTTGGGGATTGCGATGTAGTCCTTGAACTTGCCGGGGATCGGCTTGTAGAAGGTGTGCAGCGCGCCCATCGCGAGGTAACACGCGGCGACGTCGGGCACGATGATGCGGAAGCCGTAGATGTCGAACACCTCGGAAAACGAGATGTTCTTCTCCTGCATCTTCTTGTAGACCGAGGAGATGTGCTTTTCGCGCCCGGTCACCTGCGCCTCGACCTTGAACTCGCGCAGCCGCGCCTGGATCGCCACCTGGATCTTGCCCACCGCATCGCGGCGGTTGCCGCGCGCGCGCTTCAGCGCCTTTTCCAGCACGCGGAAGCGGGTGGGATGGAGGTAGTTGAACCCCAGGTCCTCCAACTCGTAGTAGAGCGCGATCAGCCCCAACCGGTTGGCGATCGGCGCGTAGATATCCAGCGTCTCACGCGCGATGCGCTCCTGCTTTTCCGTGGGCACGCACTCGAGCGTGCGCATGTTGTGCAGGCGGTCGGCGAGCTTGATCAGGATGACTCGCACGTCGCGCGCCATCGCGAGCAGCATCTTGCGGAAGTTCTCCGCCTGGGCGTGCTGCAGGGTGGCGAACTCGATGCGGTCGATCTTCGAGACGCCGTCCACCAGCTCCGCCACGGGCTTGCCGAAGCGCTTGGCGATCTCGCCCTTGGTGGTGGTGGTGTCCTCGACGGTGTCGTGGAGGAGTGCCGCCATCAGCGCCTGCGCGTCGAGGTGCCATTCCGCGAGGATCTTGGCGACCGCGAGCGGGTGGGTGATGTAGGGCTCGCCGCTCTGCCGGTACTGCCCCGAGTGTGCGGCGCGCGCGACCTCGTAGGCTTCCTCGATCTGCTCGACGTCCCTGGGCTTGAGGTAGCCCAGGACCGCCGTCAGCTCCTCGGGCCCGGGCCCCGGCAGCGCGCGCCCGGTGGTCTTCAGACCACCGGCGGTGCCGGAATGCAGCCCGAGCGCGGGCATCGGAGCCGGTCGATGCGTCAGAGCACCGGGGCGGGCGGCGCGGGCGGCAGCAGGAGCTCGACGCCGACCTTGCCGGCTGCGATCTCGCGCAGCGCGATCACGGTGGGCTTGTCCTTGTTGGGCTCCACCAGCGGGGTGGCGCCGAGCGCGATCTGGCGCGCGCGGTTGGTAGCGGCCAGCGTGAGCTCGAAGCGGTTGGGGAAGGTCTTGATGCAGTCGTCGACGGTGATGCGTGCCATGGTTTTCTCCGTTACCTGAATTCGTGGAGCAGCGAGGCGAGGCGAACCGATTGCTGGGAACGGGCGATACGCGCCGCGCGCACCACAGCGATCAGGTCGGCCAGGGCCGACTCGAAGCTTTCATTGACAATTATATATTCAAATTCAAGAACATGCGAGATATCTTCGCGGGCGCTCGCCATCCGCCTCGCGATCGTCTCGGCGGAGTCCTTGCCGCGCGACTCCAGGCGGCGCTTCAGCTCCGCGAGCGAGGGCGGGAGGATGAAGATCCCGACCATGTGCGGGAAGAGGCGGCGCACCTGCTTGGCCCCCTGCCAGTCGATTTCCAGCAGCACGTCGTGGTCGCCCGCGAGCTGCTCTTCGATCCAGCGTCGCGAAGTGCCATAGTAGTTACCGTACACCTCGGCGTGCTCGAGGAAATCCGCCGATCCGACCATCTCCTCGAAGCGCTCGCGCGCCACGAAGTGGTAGTCGCGGCCGCCCTGCTCGCCCTCCCGCGGGGGACGGGTGGTGAAGGACACCGACAGCTTGATGTTGGACTCGCGCTCCAGCAGCTTCCCCACGAGGCTGGTCTTGCCCGCGCCCGAGGGCGCCACCACCACGAAGAGGTTGCCGCGGAAGGTCAGTCGATATTCTGGACCTGCTCGCGCATCTGCTCGATAAGGACCTTCAGCTCGACCGAGATGCGGGTGGTCTCGTTGGCGACCGACTTGGAGCCGAGGGTGTTGGCCTCGCGATTCAACTCCTGGCAGAGGAAATCGAGGCGCTTGCCGCAAGCGCCCCCCTTGTCGAGGACCCGCCGGAACTCGGCGATGTGGGTCACCAGCCGCGCCAGCTCCTCGTCCACGTCGATCCGCGCGGCGTAGAGCACGATCTCCTGGTGGATGCGCTCGTCGCCCACGGCGGCACCGGCTTCGGCGAGGCGCTGGGAGAGCTTCTCCTGGAAGGCGCGCATCGCCTGGGGCACGAGCGGGCGCGCCTCCTCGGCGAGCTTCGCCATCGCGTCCAGCCGGTCGCGCAGCACCTGCTCCAGCTTGGCGCCCTCACGAGCGCGGGTGGCATCCAGCTCCTTCACCGCCTGCTGCATGAGCGAGAGCACTTCCTCGCGCAGCTTCTCGGGGGAGAGGGCGCTCTCGGCGAGGACGCCGGGCCAATGCAGGACCTCGGAAACCGACAGCGGTCGCGCGTCGGGGAAACGCTGGCTCACCTCCGCCGAAGCGCCCGCGAGCAGCTCCATGGCGCGCGGGTCGGGGGCGAGCGTGCGCATCGCGGCCGTGGCCGGCGTGTGGGTCACCCGGCAGTCGACCTTGCCGCGGGTGAGGCGCGCCGCGACGGCCTCCCGCAGCGCCGGCTCCAGCGGGCGCAGCTCCTCGGGGATGCGCACCATGAACTCGAGGTAGCGGTGGTTGACGGTCTTCAGCTCGACCGCGAGGCTGCCCTGCGGTATCTCACGCGTGGCGGCGGCAAAGCCGGTCATGCTCGCGATCATTGGCGTGTCATCCGGGGGGAAATGGGGCGGGGCCGGCCAAAAAAATCTTTTCCCTTCACAGCTTTACAACGCGCGAGGGAGTGCCGACAATTGTCGGGAATTATATCGGAACACTCCCCGCTCCAATGCCCCAACAGGCGAATCAGCCGTTGCCCGCCGGCTACGTGCTGAACGGCTATCGCATCGAGAAGCCCCTTTCGTCGGGCGGTTTCAGCATCGTCTACCTGGCGCGGGACGAGGCCGGAACGCCGTTCGCGATCAAGGAGTACCTGCCGTCGTCGCTGCCGCTGCGCACCGAGGGCGTCGAGGTCATCATCACCGACGAGGCCAACCTGTCGGTATTCCGCCACGGGCTCAAGTGCTTCTTCGAGGAAGGCCGGGCGCTGGCGCTGATCCAGCACCCCAACGTCGTGCGGGTGGAGAACTTCTTCCGCGCCAACGAGACCTGCTACATGGTGATGACGTACGTGCGCGGGCGCACGCTCCAGTTCCACATCCAGAGGAACCGCGCGGAGGTGACCGAGGGATTCATCCGCCACGTCTTCGCCAACCTGATGAACGGGCTGCGCGAGGTGCACGCGAACAAGCTGCTGCACCTCGACATCAAGCCGGCCACCATCTTCATCGCGATGGAGGGCCGCCCGGTGCTGCTCGACTTCGGCGCCGCGCGCATCACCCTGTCCGAGGAGGCGATGAAGCTGAAGCCGATGTACACCGCGGGCTTCGCCGCCCCCGAGCACTACCGCTTCAAGCCCGAGGAGCTGGGGCCCTGGAGCGACATCTACTCCGTCGGCGCCACCATCTACACCTGCATCGCCGGGACACCTCCCCAGGCCGGCGACCAGCGCGAGGAGAAGGACAAGGTCATCCCGCTGCGCACCCTCGCCAAGCAGAAGTATTCCGACGACCTCTACGACATCGTCGAGTCGTGCCTGCGGGTGGATTGGCTGAAGCGCCCCCAGACCGCCTTCGATCTGCAGAAGCGCCTGATGGAGGAACCCCCGGAGGAGAAGCGCGGCTTCCTCGAGACCATGAACATCCCGCTGTCGAAGTTCTTCTCGCGCTGAGCGCACGCAGCGATGCGCTTCACCATCTTCCAAGACAGCCGGATCGGCAACCGGGACGGCAACGAGGACCGCGTCGCCTACTCCTACAGCCGCGACGTGATGCTGATGACCATTGCCGACGGCATGGGCGGCCACCAGCAGGGCGAGGTGGCGGCCGAGATCGCGGTGCAAGAGATCACGCGGCGATTCCAGCAGGAGGCGCGCAACAAGCTGCGCCGGCCCGCCGACTTCCTGGTGTCGGCGATCCAGACCGCGCACCGCGCCATCGTCTCCCACGCCGTGGAGCAGAACCTGCTGGAATGCCCGCGCACCACGTGTGTCGCGTGCATCGTGCAGAATGGCTGCGCCTACTGGGCCCATGCCGGGGATTCGCGGCTCTACGTGCTGCGCCGTGGCGACCTGGCCGCCGCCACCCAGGACCATTCCAAGGTGCAGCAGATGATCGACGCGGGCTCGATCACCGTAGAGCAGGCGGCGCGCCACCCGGACCGCAACAAGATCTACAGCTGCCTGGGCGGCGTAGTCCCCCCGCAGATCTCGAGCGGGCGCGAGTTCCGCCTCGAGGATGGCGACACCATCCTGCTGTCCACCGACGGCTTCTGGAGCCAGATCCCGCCGGCGATCCTGGGCCCGATGCTGCGCAGGCAGGCGCTGGTGGACCTGATGCCCGGGCTCATGGTGGAGGCCCAGCGTCGCGCCAACGGCGAGTCGGACAACCTCACGGTGGTCGCGATGACCTGGGAGAACCAGGAGGACACGCGCGTGGCCGACACCGTCACCCTCGAGGACGAGCAGTTCGCCACCTCGTCCAACACCACCCAGCAGCTGGACGACGGCAAGCCCGCCGACGACGTGACCGAAGAAGACATCGAGCGCGCCATCGCCGAGATCCAGAACGCGATCCGCAAGGTTCCGCGCTAGTCTTCCGTTTTCCCCCAAGGGTTTCCATGAATCGCGAATTCGACCGACGTGCGGACGAGCTGCGTCCCGTCCGCTTCACCCGCCGCTTCACCCGCCATGCCGAGGGCTCCGTACTCGTCGAGATGGGCCACACGCGCGTGCTCTGCACCGCGAGCGTGGAGGAAAAGGTGCCGCCGTTCCTGAAGGGCAAGGGCCGCGGCTGGGTGACCGCCGAGTACGGCATGCTGCCGCGCGCCACCAATACGCGCGGATCGCGCGAGGCCGCCACC
>JBBQBW010000127.1:0-7000 GCA_038318025.1 Burkholderiales bacterium
GGACCTTCGCCTCGACGAACTTGACGCCATACAGCTTCTCGGAAACCAGCAGCGTGTAGGCGATCGCCTTGTCGGTGGGGAAGTACTTGCGCAGGCTCTCCTGGTCGATCGAGTAGCGCTCCTTCTTCACGCGCTCCTGCAGGAACGACACGTCCCAGCGGTTCACTTTCGTCTCCGCGAGGGGCTTGCCGGTGAGCTTCGCCTTCACCCCGCGCAACTCCTCGACCTCCCGCTTCTCGGATTCGGTGACGGCGCCCTTCACCTCGGCCAGGAACTTCTCCACCACCTCGGGCTTGCCGACCATCTTGCGGCGCAGCCCGTAGTGGGCGAAGGTCGGCAGGCCGTAAAGCCCGGCGAGCTCCTTCCTCAGCACGAAGATCTCGTTCAGCCGGTCGAGGTTGTCCGCCCCGCCCTCGTTCATCTTGGCGAGGTAGTACTTGCGGCGAGCCGCTTCCTGCACCGCGTTGGTCATGAACGGCACGTAGGCCGGGTAGGAGAGGCCGAGGACGTAGTTGCCCGCGGCGTCCTTGGTCTTCTCCTGCGCTTTGAGGTAGGCCTCGGGCATGCCCTCCATCTCGGCGGGCGTGAAGGTCACCTTGGTGGGATCCTCGCGCACGTTGCGGTCGAAGGCCTGGCGCAGCTCCTCCAGCTTGTCGAAGATCGCCTTGGCGCGCGCGCGCTTGTCCGGCGGGAGTGTCACGCCCGTGTCCTCGAAGCTCTCGACCAGGTCCTTCTTGAGTTTGGCCTGGGAGGCGTTGGCGGGCTTGATCGCCTGCACCCGCTTGAACAGCTTCTCGTTCTGGAACATCTCGGTGGAGAGCGTCGTCGCCTTCTGCAGGCAGGGCTCGTGCGCATCGCGCACCGCCTTGTCCGGATGCACGTTGCCGAGCAGGTAGATCGGGTTCACCACGTCCTCGAGGCCGATCTGCAGGCGGTTCCACTCGCCGAAGAATCCGGCGCCGCCGGACTTCGCTTCCATGGCGGTGACCGCCCTGCGCGCGCGCTCGAGCGCGAGGTCGCACTCGCGGGTGATGGCGGCCGCGTCGTAGAGGGGGACCGTGGGACGCTTCGGGGCGGGGGCGGCGAGCGTGACGAGGGGGGTCGCGACGAGCGCCGCGATGACGATGCGATGGAGGTTCATGGTTCTCTAGGCGGCCTGGGGTGCGGACTCGAGGCCCTTGGGAATGGAGGCGAGGAGCTTGCGGGTGTATTCCTGCTTCGGGTTCCGGTAGATCTCGTCGGAGTCGGCCATCTCCACGATGGCGCCGTCGTTCATCACCATCACCTGGTCGGAGATGTACTTCACCACCGCCAGGTCGTGGGAGATGAAGATGTACGAGAGCTTGAACTCGTCCTGCAGGTCCTGCAGAAGGTTCAGCACCTGCGCCTCCACCGACACGTCGAGCGCGGAGACCGACTCGTCGCAGATCAGCACGTCGGGCTTCATGGTGAGGCAGCGCGCGATGGCGATCCTCTGGCGCTGGCCGCCCGAGAACTCGTGGGGGTACTTGTAGAACGACTGCTCGGCGAGCCCCACGCGCTTGAGCAGCGCGAAGGCCATTTCGACCCGCTCGCGCTCGTTGGCGCCGATCGAGTGGATCTTCATCGGCTCCACCAGGATCTGGCCCACGGTGAAGCGCGGGTTCAGGCTCGCGTAGGGGTTCTGGAAGATGATCTGGATGCGCCGGCGGTAGGCCATCATCTCGCGCTCGGTGAGCTTGAGGAGATCGCGCCCCTCGAACAGCACCTCGCCGCTGGTGGCGTCGTGCAGGCGCATGAGGGTGAGTCCCACCGTGGTCTTGCCGGAGCCGGATTCGCCCACCAGGCCGAGCGTCTTGCCCTTGGGCAGCTTGAAGCTCACCTCGCGCACCGCGGGCACCGCGCGCTTGCCGAAGAAGCCTTCCTTGAGGAAGAAGGTCTTGGTGAGGGCCTTCACCTCGAGGATGATGGTGTCGTCGGGGCTGGAGCCGCGATGGCGCTCCTCCAAGTGCACCTTGCCGTCGCCGCGCATGAAGTCGTCGATCACCGGCAGGCGCTTGGGACGGCGGTCCAGGCGCGGGCGGCAGGCGAGCAGCGCCCTGGTGTACGGGTGCTGGGGCGAGTGGAAGATCGCGGCCACCGGGCCCTGCTCCTGGATCTCGCCCCCCTGCATCACCACCACGTGGTCGGCGATATCGCCCACGACGCCCAGGTCGTGGGTGATGAAGAGCACCGACATGTGGTGCTTCTGCTGCAGCCCGGCGATGAGGTCCAGGATCTGCTTCTGGATCGTGACATCGAGCGCCGTGGTGGGCTCGTCGGCGATCAGCAGCTTCGGCTCGCAGGCGATCGCCATGGCGATCATCACGCGCTGCTGCTGGCCGCCGGACATCTCGTGGGGATAGGAATTCGCGCGCAGCTGCGGGTTGGGGATGCCCACCTCGTTCAGCAGCTCGATCACGCGGGTCTTCGCCTGGGCGGTGCTCATGCCCATGTGCAGCCGCAGCGTCTCGCCGATCTGCTCGCCCACGGTGAACACGGGATTGAGACTCGTCATCGGCTCCTGGAAGATCACCGAGATGTCCTTGCCGCGGATCTGCTGCAGCTCGGAGAGCGGGGCCTTCAGCAGGTCGCGGCCGCCGTAGATGACGCGGCTTTCCGGCGCCACGATGGCGTTCTCGGGCAAGAGGCCCAGGATCGCCATGGCGGAGACGCTCTTGCCGCTGCCGGACTCGCCCACCAGGGCCACGGTGCTGTTGGTGGGGATGTCGAAGGAGATGCCCTTCACCGCGCGGAACGGCTCGGACTTGCGGTCCACCCGGTAGCGGATGTCGAGGTTCTGGATCGAGAGGAGGGGGCCGGAATCGGTCATGTTCTTCCTGTCACCCCCGCGAAGGCGGGGGGCCAATGATGAGATCCCCGCCTGCGCGGGGATGACTTCGCTGCATTGTTATGCGCGAAGTCATTTCAGTTTCGGATCCAGCGCGTCGCGCAGGGAATCGGTGAGGAGGGAGAAGGCCGTGACCAGCAGCGCCATCGAGGCGCCGGCGGCGAACAGCTGCCACCACTTGCCGATCACCAGCTCGTTCTGCGCCTCGGCGAGCATCGTGCCCCACGAGACCATGTCCACCGGCACGCCGAAGCCGAGGAAGGAGAGGATCACCTCGGCCTTGATGAACTGCACCGTGTGCTGCGAGAGCTGCACCAGGCCCACGTGGGAGACGTTGGGCAGGATGTGCACGAACATGCGCGACATGTTGGTGGCGCCGATGGCCTGGGCCGCCTTCACGTACTCGCGGCTGGAGTGCTTGATGTACTCGGCGCGGATCAGGCGGTAGATGCCGGTCCAGCCGGTGAGCGACAGGATCAGCACGATCGGCAATATCCCCTTGCCGAACTTCCCCGAGGAAGCCGCCACCGCCGCGAAGGCGAGGATCAGCAGGATGTAGGGGATCGAGGTGAAGATGTTGTAGAACCACTCGAGGAAGTCGTTGACCCAGCCGCCCCAGTAGCCGGCCGCCGCGCCCAGCATGGTGCCGATGATGGTGGCGAGGATCGCGGCGGTGAGGCCGACGAAGATCGAGACTTCCGAGCCCTTGATCGCCTTCTGCAGCACGTCGCGGCCCCACTTGTCGCCGCCAAAGGGCAGCGACTCGGCGCGCCGCGTCTCGGTGACCGCGATCTTCGCGGCGCGCTCGTCCCACTCCTTGTAGCGGGGCGCGAGGGGGTCGATGTCGGAGAGGTCCACGGGCGCCACCTTGGAGGCATCGCCCTTCTGCGCCATCGCCCTGGCCTCGAGGTTCTCGCTGCCGGCGAGGAACGACGGGTTGGCGTAGGAGACGCCCTTTTCCTTGCTCCAGTCGCTGGCGATGAGGCCGGTGAACGAAGCCGCCATCATCAGGAGGAAGAGGACCACGACGGCCAGCGCCGCCATGCCGACGCCATCCTGCTTGAGGCGCCGCCAGGCGAGCGTCCACAGGCCCGGGGACTCCTGGGGCGCGAGGGGAACGGGATTGGTGAGGACTGCGCTCATTGGTTGCTCCAGGGAAATTGGATCCCCGACGGCTCGGGGATGACCATGAAGAGGTTGCGCTTCGCTCTTGTCCGCATGGTCACTTGAAGGACACGCGCGGGTCGACGTACTTGTACATCACGTCCACCAGCAGGTTGATCAGCATGGTGAGCACCGCGAGGTAGACCGTGACCGCCTTGATGACGGGGAAGTCGCTGCGGTTCACCGCGGTGATGATCTCGCGGCCGAGGCCGGGGATCGAGAAGAACACTTCCAGCAGGAACGAGCCGACGAACACCCCCGGCAGCGAGATGCCGATGTTGGTGAGGATCGGGATCAGCGCGTTCCTGAGCACGTGCTTCATCATCACCGTCTTCTCGGGCACGCCCTTGGCGCGCGCGGTGCGGACGTAATCCTGGTTGATCTCGTCCAGGAAGAACGAGCGGTAGAGGCGCAGCTGCGGCGCCAGGCCCACCGCCACGGCGAGCAGGATCGGCAGCGGCGCGTAGGTGGCGAGGTTCTTCCAGAAGCTCTCGCTCCACCCCTGCACCGGGAACCAGCCGAGGATGAAGCCGAACAGCCACTGGAACACGATGATGTAGACCAGGAAGCTGATCGACATCGCCACCGTGCACACGATCATGATGGTGCGGTCGGTGAGCGTGCCGCGCACGTACGCGACCATGATCGCGAAGATCACCGCCAGCACCGTCTCGATCACCAGCACCGGCACCATGATGGTGAGGGTGGGGCCGACGCGGGTGAGGAGGATGCGCGAGACTTCCTCGTTGGTGGACCAGCTGCGACCGAAGTCGAAGGTGAACACCTGCTTCACGAACACCCAGAGCTGGTACCAGACCGGCTCGTCGACACCGAGCTGCTTCCTGATGTTGGCGATCTGCTCGGGGTTGGAGATCTTGCCGGCGAGCACCTGCGCCGGGTCTCCCCCCACCCAGTTGAAGAGGAAGAAGATCAGCAGGATGACCCCGAGGATCGTCGGGAACATCTGCCACAGACGTCGTATTACGTAGGCTGCCACGGCTTCGCTTCCTCCCTTTTGGGACGGGTTATTTCATGGCGGCCCGCTGGGCCGCCACGTCGATGTCCAGGAACTTGAAGTTGGTGTAGAGGATCGGGTGCTTCTTGTACCCCTTCACCCACGGATACTGCAGGTGGTTGAAGATGCGGTGCACCCCCAGCCGCCACGGCGCGTAGGCGAGGAATACCCGGTTCATCTCGCGGTAGATGGCGTTGCGCTGGGTGCTGTCGGGAAGGGTGACGCTCTTCTCGTAGAGGCGGTCGTACTCGGGCAGCTTGAATGCCGCCTCGTTGGACTGGCCGGTGTTGGGCCCGTAGAGGAGCTGCAGGAAGTTCTGCGCGTCGGGATAGTCGGCGATCCAGGCCGAGGTGGCCGTCATGTAGTTGCCCACCTTCTTGTCCTTCAGGAGGTCGGAGAAGGTCACCGCCGTGGTCTCCACGCGGATGCCCACCGCGGCGAGCGACTTCACGAAGAGCTCGGCCATCTGGCGCTTTTCCTGGCTGCCGGCGTCGTACTTGAGATCCAACACCAGCGGCGTGCCATCGGGCTGCTCGCGCCTGCCGTCCCCGTCCCGGTCGACGTAGCCGAACATGTCGAGCAGCGCCTTGGCGCGGCCCGGGTCGTAGTCCTGGGCGGCGCTCTTGAAATTCGCGTCGTAGCCCACGACCCCGGGGGCGATCGGGCTCTCCGCGGGGATCGCCTGACCCTTGCGCAGGATCTCCACCTCGGCGTCGATGTCGTAGGCAAGCGCCATGGCCCGCCGCAGCGCCACCCGCTCGGGCGTATAGCCGCCCACGGGGTTGGGCCGGCCCTCGGCCTTCTCGCCCATGTTAAACGGGTAGTAGGTGAGCTCGGGCTGCAGCTCCTGGAAGTTGTGGACCCCCTGCTTTTCCATCGCCGCCGAGAGCTTGCCGTTGGGCAGCACCTGGTGGATGAAGGCGAAGGGCAACTCGTCGAGGATGTCGTGCTCCTTGTTCAGGAACGCGAGGAAGCGCGGCTGCTCGTCCTCGATCGGGTAGATCTCGACCCGGTCGATCTGCGGCAGGCGCTTGCCGCGCAGCGACTCCATGGCGCGCCGGTCCCACTCGTCCTGGGAGTTGGCGTAACGCGTGTCGAGCTCGTAGCCGCGATGGTTGGGGTTCTTCTCGAGCACGATCTTGGATCGGCGCACCCATTCCTTCAGCACGTAGGGACCGGTGCCCACCGGGTGGGCATGGGTGTCGGAGGCGTACGCCTCGATCACCTCGCGCGCCACCGGCACCACGTTGGGCATCGCCAGCACGTAGAGGAAGTTGAAGTCGGGCTCCTTCAGCTTGAAGCTCACGGTGTACTTGTCGCGCACCGTGATGCCCGGGATCCTGGCGTCGTAGTCGAAGGCGCCCTTCGGATCCTTCTTCGCGCGCTCCGCCAACTCGTCGAGGCCGACGATCTTGTTCTCGAACAGCCACTCGTAGGGGCTGCGGTTGCGCGGGTCGCGGAAGCGCTTGATGGCGTATTCCACGTCCATCGCGGTGAGCTCGCGCTTCTGCCCCTTGAAGGCGGGGTCGTCGCCGAAGAGGATGCCGGGCTTCAGGCGGAAGGTGTAGCGCGTGCCGCTCTCCTCCGGCGTCGGGATCGCCTCGGCCACCAGCGGCACCAGCTTCACGGGGCGCGCGAGGTAGTCGTAGGTGAGGAGCCCCTCGAACAGGTTTTCGCAGATCCCGACCGAATAGCGGTCGTCGATGCGCTGGGGATCGAAGCCGGTTTCGGCGGTGCGGAAGGCCATCTTCAGCACCTTTTTCTGCGCGGCGACACCCATGCTCCCGCACGCCAGGACGGCGGCGAGCAGGCAGGCGGCAACGCGGGGGAGCTTCAAGAGGGGGCTTTCGCGAGCAAAATCACGGAATTATAACGACTTTTACCCTCTCCCCGACCCTCCCCCAAAGGGGAGGGAGAAGAGTCACCCTCTCCCCGGCCCTCCCCCAAGGGGG
>JBBQBW010000128.1:0-6996 GCA_038318025.1 Burkholderiales bacterium
TTCGACAACCTGATGGTGTTCACGGGCAGCGCCAATCCGAAGCTCGCGCAGCGGGTGGCGAAGCACCTGAACGTCCAGCTCGGCAAGGCCACGGTCTCGAAATTCAGCGACGGCGAGGTGATGGTCGAGCTTCTGGAAAACGTGCGCGGCAAGGATGTCTTCGTGCTCCAGTCGACGTGCGCGCCGACCAACGACACGCTGATGGAAACCATGATCATGGTGGACGCGCTGCGCCGCTCTTCGGCCGCGCGCATCACCGCCGCGATCCCGTACTTCGGCTACGCGCGCCAGGATCGCCGCCCGAGGAGCGCACGTGTCGCGATCTCGGCGAAGGTGGTGGCCAACATGCTGACGGTGGCCGGGGTGGACCGGATGCTCACGATGGACCTGCACGCCGACCAGAT
This sequence comes from Burkholderiales bacterium, assembly GCA_038318025.1. Taxonomy (GTDB): domain Bacteria; phylum Pseudomonadota; class Gammaproteobacteria; order Burkholderiales; family Usitatibacteraceae; genus Usitatibacter. Next base: position 405 of record JBBQBW010000128.1, read on the forward strand.
CCAGGGCTTCTTCGACATCCCGGTGGACAACGTGTACGCGACGCCGATCCTGCTGGGCGACCTCTGGAAGCACGCGTACAAGAACCTGGTGGTGGTCTCGCCCGACGTGGGCGGCGTGGTGCGCGCGCGCGCCATCGCCAAGCGCCTCGAGAGCGACCTCGCCATCATCGACAAACGCCGCCCGCGGCCGAACGTGGCCACGGTGATGAACATCATCGGCGACGTGAACGGCCGCACCTGCGTGATCATGGACGACATGGTGGACACGGCGAACACGCTGTGCGCCGCCGCCGACGCATTGAAGGAGCAGGGCGCGGTGCGCGTGGTCGCGTATTGCACGCATCCGGTGCTGTCGGGGCCGGCCGTGAGCCGCATCGAGAAATCGGTCATCGACGAACTGGTGGTGACCGACACCATCCCGCTCAAGCCCGAGGCCGAGGCGTGCGGCAAGATTCGCGTCGTCTCCGTGGCCGAGCTGATGGCCGAGACGATGCGCAGGATTTGTGAGGAGAGCTCGGTGAGCTCCTTGTTCGTAGAGTAGTTGGGGACCCTCTCCCCGGCCCTCTCCCATCGGAGAGGGAGAAGTAGCGGCCTGGTCGCGGGCCGTTGCGTCATGCAGTACCTAACTTTGGAGAAGTCATGAAGATCGCCATCAAAGCCGAACCGCGGAGCGTTCAGGGCACGGGTGCGAGCCGCCGCCTGCGCCGCGAGTCGAAGGTCCCCGGCGTGCTGTACGGGGCGGGCAAGGACGCGCTGCCCATCGAAGTCGACCATAAGGAGCTGTGGTTCAAGCTGAAGATGGAGGCGTTCCACGCGTCCATCCTCGACCTGTCCCTGGGAGAGGAGAAGTCGCAGCAGGTCCTGCTGCGCGACTACCAGATGCACCCGTTCCGCCCGCTCATCCTGCACGTGGATTTCCAGCGCGTCGCGGCGGACAGGAAGATCCTCATGAAGGTCCCCCTGCACTTCGCCAACGCCGAGGTCTCCCCGGGCGTGAAGGGCGCGGGCGGCATCGCGCAGCACGTGATGATCGAGCTCGAGATCAGCTGCCTGCCGAAGGACCTGCCGGAATTCATCGAGGTCGACCTGTCGAACCTCCAGGCCGGCCACTCGATGCACGTGTCGCACCTCACGCTGCCGCCGGGCGTCGAGGCGCAGGTTCCGAAGGGCGAGGATCCCACGGTCGTCACGATCGTGATCCCGCGTGTCATGACCGCGGACGAGGAGGCGGCGGAAGTTGCCGCCGCGGCGCCGGCGGCGGCCGATGTGCAGACGACGGCCCAGAAAGCGAAGGAGGAGGAGGCGGCAAGCGGCGGTGGAGGAGGCAGCAAGCCCACCGTCAAGGACGACAAGAAGAACATGAAGGAAGCAAAAAAGTAGGACCCCTTCGCGGGAACGAGGCGCCCGCCGGTCCAAGCCGGTGGGCGTTTTTTTTAGCGGGGGCGGACCCTCTCCCCAACCCTCTCCCACGGGAGAGGGAGCGAACGTTGGAAGCGTCTTCGTGAATTCAGACATCAGGTTGATCGTCGGCCTCGGCAATCCGGGCAAGGACTACGAGCGCACACGCCACAACGCCGGCTTCTGGTGGGTGGACGCGATCGCCGACCGCAAGCACGCCACGTGGAAGAAGGAGACGCGCTTCTCCGGCTGGACCACGCGTGTCGAGGAGGGCGGGCGGGACTTCCACCTCCTCAAGCCTTCCACGTACATGAACGAGAGCGGTCGCAGCGTCTCGGCGCTGGCCCGCTTCTTCCGCATCGAGCCCGCCGGGCTCCTGGTGGTGCACGACGAGCTCGACCTGCCGCCCGGCGTGGTGAAGCTCAAGCGCGGCGGCGGCACCGGCGGCCACAACGGGCTCACCGATATCGCCGACGCCCTGGATACCAAGGATTTCTGGCGGCTGCGCGTGGGTATCGGGCACCCGGGACATCGCGACCTGGTGTCCGACTACGTGCTCGACAAGCCGCGCAAGGTGGAGCTCGAGGCGATCGAGCCGCCGTTCGAGCGCAGCTACGACCTGCTGCCGTGGCTCGCCAAGGGCAGGATGACCGACGCGATGACATGGCTGCATACGAATCCGAAGCCGGCCTCCGACAAGGATGCCGCCGCTCCCGCGCAACCGGGAGCCCCATCGACGAAAGACAAGCCATGAGCCTGCAATGCGGCATCGTCGGACTCCCCAACGTGGGCAAGTCCACCCTCTTCAACGCGCTGACCAAGGCCGGCATCGCGGCGGAGAACTACCCCTTCTGCACCATCGAGCCGAACGTCGGCGTGGTGGAGGTGCCCGATCCTCGGCTCACGCAGCTCGCTTCGATCGACAAGCCACTCAAGGTGATCCCGGCGATCGTCGAGTTCGTCGACATCGCGGGCCTCGTCGCCGGGGCATCCAAGGGCGAAGGCCTTGGCAACCAGTTCCTCGCCAACATCCGCGAGACCCATGCGATCGCGAACGTGGTGCGCTGCTTCGAGGACGGCAACGTGATCCACGTGAACAACAAGGTGGACCCGATCGCCGATATCGAGGTGATCCACACCGAGTTGGCACTCGCCGACATGCAGTCGATCGAGAAGGCGAAGCACCGCTTCGGCAAGACGCTGCGCGCGGGCGACAAGGAGGCGATGAAGATGGTGCCGCTGCTGGAGCGCGTGGAGAAGGCGTTAGACGGATTCCACCCGGTGCGCGCCATGGGACTCACCGCCGACGAGCTGGCGATGCTGCAGCCGCTGCAACTGCTCACCGCCAAGCCCGCGCTCTACATCGCCAACGTGGGCGAGCACGGCTTCAAGGACAACCCGCTGCTGGAGTGCGTGAAGGAGTACGCCGCGAAGGAGGGCGCGCCGGTGGTGGCCGTGAGCGCCAGGATGGAGGCCGACATCGCCGACCTCTCCGACGAGGACAAGGAGATGTTCCTCGAGGAGATGGGCATGACCGAGCCGGGACTCGACCGCGTGATCCACGCCACCTACGACCTCCTGGGCCTGCAGACCTACTTCACGGCCGGTGAGAAGGAAGTCCGCGCGTGGACGATCCGCAAGGGGGACTCGGCACCGCAGGCTGCGGGGGCGATCCACACCGATTTTGAGAAGGGCTTCATCCGCGCCGAGGTGATCGCATTCGACGACTACGTGCGCCTGGGCGGCGAGACCAAGTCGAAGGAGGCCGGAAAGATGCGCCTCGAGGGTAAGGACTACATTGTGAAGGACGGCGACGTCATGCACTTCCGCTTCAATGTCTGAGCTGCTACGCGAAGAAGCGTCCCTACCTACGTGGGGGTTGTGAGGCGCAGGGTGAGGGACTAGGCTTGCGCTTCCATAACTCGGAGCGCCCCTTGGAATCGCAAGTCGACCCCGAAGCCACAGCCGCCGCGGGGCCGGCGCGCCTTCCCCGCTTCTCGCTCGCGCGGCTGAACGGCGACGCCTCTGGGGCCCTGGCCGCCACGCTGGTTTCGATTCCCCAGGCGATGAGCCTGGGAATCCTCGCCTTCGCCGCCCTTGGCCCCGCCTACGCGAGCGTGGGCGTGGTCGCGGCCCTCATGGCTTCCGTCGTCGGCAACGTCGTGGCCGCCGCAACGTTCTCTCTGCGCTGCCAGATCGTGGGCGCCCGGGCTTCGGTGACCGCCATCGTCGCGGCCCTCGTGGGCGTGCTCGCGGCGCATCCTGCGCTGCAGGCGGGCGGCGCGACGGACGTGGACCGGGTGCTGGCCTACGTGTTCGTGGCGGTGGCGATCTCGGGCGTCCTGCAGGTGATCTTCGGCTTCGCGGGCCTCGGGCGCGCGATCAAGTTCGCGCCGTACCCGGTGGTGGCCGGGTTCATGAATGGCATCGCCATCATCATCCTGCTGTCGCAGGTGCGGCCGGTACTGGGGCTCGAGGGCCAGCGCCCGCTCGCCGGGACGCTGGCGGAGCTCGGCAACGCACACGTCGGCAGCATCGTCACCGCCCTCGTGGCCACCGTCGCGGTGGTGCTCGCCCGACGACACGTGAAGCGCGTCCCGCCGCTGCTAGCCGGACTGGTCGCGGGCATCGCCGCGCACTATGCCATCGCCGTCGTTGCCCCCGGAAGCGTAGGGGCGGTAGTGGGCGCGCTGCCGGCGTCGATTCCCACCCCGCGCGAGGTGGAGCCGATGGCGCTGGCGCTCCTGCGTGACGACGCCGGCGTGCTCCTCGAGCTGGTGCTGCCGGCCGCGCTGCTGATGGCGGTGGTGAGCTGCGTCGACGGCCTGCTTGCCGCGGTGGTCTGCGATTCGGTGACCCGCGGGCGGCACGACAGCAACCGGCTGCTGGTCGGGCAGGGCCTGGGCAACGTGCTGGGTGCTCTGTTCGGTGCCACGCCCGCGGTGGGCAACTCGCACGCACCGGTGGCGAATTACCTCGCCGGCGGCCGCACGCCGCTCGCGACACTGCTGCATGCGCTCTTCGTGCTGGCGGCGATGTTCGGCTTGGCGCCCCTGGTCGCGGCGGTCCCCGTGGCCGCGCTTGCGGGCCTCATGCTCTACATCGCGTTCACCCTGATGGACAGCTGGACGCGGGGCCTGGTGCTGCGGTTGCGCGGGGGCGAAGGCGAGCGCGCGGAGATCGCGCTCAACGTCGCGATCGTCGTGATGGTGGCGGCCGCGCAGATCGCCCTCAACGTGATGGTGGCGATCGCCGTGGGAGTGGCCGCCGCGGTGGCGCTGCTGCTGGTGAAGATCAGCGGCAGCCCGATACGCCGGCGCCTCGACGCCTCGGTGCGTGCCTCGCTCAAGGTGAGAAGCCCGGAGGCGCGCGCGGCGCTGCGCCCGATGGCGGCGCGCATCCAGGTGCTCGAGCTCGAGGGCGAGCTCTTCTTCGGCACCGCCGATCGCCTGCAGGCGGAGGTAGATGCCCTGCCCGGGGAAACGCGCATCGTGATCCTCGACTTCCGGCACGTGCACCAGGTGGACGCTACCGGCGCCCGCGTGCTCGAGGTGATCGCCCAGCGCGCCGCGCGCCATCAGGTGCGGCTGGTGCTGAGCCACGTGCGCGTTGCTGACCGGCGCGGCCGCTACCTGAAGGCGCTCGGCCTCGACCGCTCGATCGAGGTGAGCCGCTGGTTCGCCGACCTCGACCGCGCCCTCGAGTGGGCCGAGGACCAGATGCTGCAGCGCGCGCGATTCGAGGAGGCGCCCGGCGAGATGCCCATCGGGCAGATGTCGCTCTTCTCGGGCCTGGACGAGGCGGCGCTCGCGAAGGTGGAGCGCGTGCTCGAGCGCACGGAGCTCGGCGGTGGCGACGTGGTGTTCCTCGAGGGCGCCGAGGGCGACCACCTCTACCTCATCGCGCAGGGCACGGTGAGCATCAAGATCCGCCTCGACCACGCAGGCCACGCCCGGCGGCTCGCGACCTTCACCGCTGGCGTGATGTTCGGCGAGATGGCGCTTCTCGAAGGGCAGAAGCGCTCCGCCGACGCCTTCGCCAAGGGCGAGCGCGTTGTTCTCTACTCGCTCAGCGCGCGCGCCCTGCAGGCTCTCGCCGACGAGGATCCGCAGCTCGGGCTGCGCATCCAGCGCAACATTTCGCGCGAGCTTGCGGCGCGGCTGCGCCTGACGAGCGGCGCGCTGCGCGCCCTCGAGTAGACCCACAATCCGTAACAACCCCGGCGCTCGGTGCCGCTAGACTGGACACTCATGTCCTTCGCGCACCGGTTCCTGCTGACGCTCCTCCTCCTGGCGCTCACCGGCCTCCCGGCCGCGGTGCGCGCGCAGGCGAAGCCCACGCGCATCCTCTTCATCGGCAACAGCCTCACCAGCGTGACCGACATTCCCGGCCGAGTCGCGGGCCTCGCCCGCGCCATGGGAAAGGATGTGCGGGCCGAGGCGGTGGTGAACAACGGCTACAGCCTGGAGGACCATTGGCAGGACGGCCGCGCGCTGGCTGCGATCCGCAAAGGCGGCTGGGATGTCGTGGTGCTGCAGCAAGGCACGTCGGCGAAGGCCGATTCCCGCGACCAGCTGATCGATTTCTCGCGCCGTTTTGCCGCACCGATCCGCGAGGCGGGGGCGAAGCCCGCGCTGTACATGGTCTGGCCCCTGCAGGACCGGCCGCTGGATTTCCCCGCGACGCTCGAGGCCTACCGCGCCGCATCCCAGGCGGTGGACGGCATCCTGCTGCCGGTGGGCGAGGCGTGGCTGCGGGTGATCGCGAAGGACAAGCGTGCGCGCCTCTACGGCGACGCGATCCACCAGACCTCGCTCGGCAGCGACCTCACCGTGCTTACGATCTACCTGTCGCTCTTTCCCGCGGGGCCGCGCGAGTTCGACGAGGCGTACGTGGAGCGCGTGTCGCGCGCGCTCGAGATGCAGCCGAGGATGCGCGATCTCTTCTTCGATGCCGCCACGCTCTCGATCGACCATCCCCTGCCGCTCGGGAAGTGAGTGGCTCGCCTTGACCCGCCGCAGCAAATGCAGGAAAATATTGGGTTATTCGGCGAGTTAGCTCAGCGGTTAGAGCAGCGGAATCATAATCCGTTGGTCCGGGGTTCAAATCCCTGACTCGCCACCACATTCCAGCCGCCGGCCTCGCGCCGGCGGTTTCTTTTTGCCCCTATGAAGCCCTGGGGATCGAAGGTTTC
>JBBQBW010000129.1:0-6995 GCA_038318025.1 Burkholderiales bacterium
AGGGCGTAGAGCGACTGCAACAGGTTCTTCACGTCGTGGGTGAGGCGGGCACCCGTCTCGTGCACGGCCTGGATGTAGGCATGGCGCTGCATCGCTTGCTCGCGCCGCTTGCCCTCGTGGAATTCGCCGACCACCTGCGCCAGCAGCCGCACGTGGAGGAACAACGTCGGCGACAGGCGGATCTCGGTCTGGAAGGTGAGCTCGAGGCCGTAGAAGGTGAACGTGGAGGCGTGCTCCGCGACCTCGCCGAATTTCCCCTCGCCCCCCGCGGACTTCCAGCTGCCGCCGCGGATCCACGGGAACGCCGCCACCTCGCGCAGTGCCCGCGCGAGGAAGCGCTCCGAGTCGCCTTCGGTCTCGGCGAGCTCGGCGATGCGCCGCATCCACAGCTCGAAGGGCATGCCCACCGACAGCAGGTAGCGGGAGAAGTAGGTGCGCAGCCCGCCGAAACCCCGCAGCGGGTTCCACAGCACGGCGAGCACAAAAAGCGCCGCGCCGAACCCCAGCAGCGTGAGCGCCACGGCGGCGAAGTAGGCGTCGTCGGTGTAGCGCATCAGCGCCACCGACCCCAGCACCACCACCAGGCACAGCTGGAACACCAGCACCGCATAGAAGAAGTCGAAAACCTGCGTGCCCTCGGCCTCCTGGGTGCCGAAGGGCAGCAGCGCCAGCAACGCCAGCGTCATCGGCAGCACCACGCTCGCGAACAGCGCCACCGGCAGCGGCACCTCCTGGCCCGGCAGCAGCAGCGCCGGCACGGCGCGCAACACCAGGATCGCGATCACGTAGCTGAAGGCCACGAGGTAGAAGCGACCGCGCTTCGAGGCCTGGATGGTGAAGACGCGCCCGCCCAGGATGCCGAGCAGCACCAGCAGCCAGCCCACGATCATCCAGCCGGCAAGGAACGAGATCGTGACCAGGGTGATGGTGAAGAGCAGCACGCCGCCCACGATGTCCAGTTCGCGGTCGGCCGCGATGAACGGCTGCCACAGCAGGAACAGGCCGAAGTGCACCAGCAGCCAGACGCGCTGGAAATCCCCGCCCGGCGTGGAGATCAGCGCCGCGTGCAGCGCCAGCAGCATGGCGAGCACGACCCAGCGCCGGCTGGAGGCGAGGAAGGCGCTGACCCGGTGGGCGTTGGGAGGGGAGGAGGCCAAGGGAAAGTGTCGGAAAACCGACAGTCCGTGTCGGGGCGGCGGACATCACGGGCACAAAGCGGCCACAGAACTGTCGGTATGGATTACAAAAACCAGGCAAAACAGGATCTTGCAATATTGGCACGGCAGTTGCAATGGATCCAGCACACGCAACAGCGCCTTTCTACTGGAGAAGCACATGAAATCGCAGCAATCCGGATTCACCCTGGTCGAGATCGCGATCGTCCTCGTGATCATCGGCCTGCTCCTCGGCGGCATCCTGAAGGGCCAGGAGCTAATCAATAGCGCCAAGGTGAAGAACCTCGCCAACGACTTCCGCGTGATCCCGACGTACGTGTACGCGTACCAGGACAAGTATCGCGCGCTCCCGGGCGACCATGCCGCGGCGAACCTCACCGCCTCCCTGGGCGCCACGGCCACGGTCGGCACCGGCGGCACGCTCGGCAACGGCGTGATCGAGGGCAGCTGGAACGACGCCGAGACCGGCACCACCGAAGCCAACGTCTTCTGGCAGCACGTGCGCCTCGCCAACCTCGCGGCGGGCGCCACGACCGTCGGAGCGGGCTTCGGCCCCACCAACTCGGTCGGCGGCCGGCTCGGGATCCAGAGCGGCCCGTTCGTCGCCACCATGACGGGCACCTACTCGGTGTGCTCGGCGGGTATCCTCGGGCGCTTCGTGAAGCAGCTCGACATCCAGATGGACGACGGCCAGACCAACACCGGCTCGATGCGCGCCACGCAGGGCGCCGCCTCGCCCGCGGCGGCGGTCGCCACCGCGGCGGTGACCGACGATGCTTCGTACACGGTCTGCATGATGTTCTGACGCGCGTCCAGCGTCGGTCCCTACGGCCCGCTTCGGCGGGCCGATTTCATTGATGGGGTCAGGTTAGTTTTTGAACCTGTCCCCATTTCACCTTGTATTCCAACCGGGAGCTTCGACGTTGTGAGGCGCATGGCCCGCCTTCCCCGTCTCGATGTCCCCGGCATTCCCCAGCATCTCATCGTGCGGGGCAACAACCGCTCTTTGTTGTTCCGCGACGACGCCGATCGCTGCGTGTTCATGAGATTCCTGGATGAGGCGCTCGATGGCTGCGCCTGCGATTTGCATGCCTATGTGCTGATGAGCAATCACGTGCATTTGCTGGCAACCGGCCACTTGGAGGGCGAGCTGTCGGAGCTGATGCAGCGCATCGGCCGCAGGTTTGCCCGCCTGGTCAACTTGCGCTGGTGTCGCACCGGCACGCTCTTCGAGGGCCGCTTCAGGTCGAGCCTGGTGGACAGCGAATCCTATTTCCTCACGTGCATGAGGTACATCGAGTTGAACCCGGTAAGGGCCGGCCTGCTCGATCACCCCGGGAAATACTTCTGGTCGAGCTACCGTCAGAACGCGACTGGTGAGCCGCGGGCGCCCGTCAGGCCGCACGAAACCTACCTCAGGCTGGGCGCCACGCGCTCGGAGCGAGGACGCGAATACCGCCGGCTCGTCGAGGCGGGAGTCGCGCAAGAAGACCTCATTCGCATCCGGGAAAGCGCAAACAAGTGCCGCGCGCTGGGCTCGGAATCCTTCTGCCGGCAGATCGCGGAGCTTGTCGGCCGGCGCGTGGATCCCCGCGCCCAAGGCCGGCCCGCAATTAATGGGGACAGGTCCGAAAACTAACCTGACCCCATTAGCCTTGCAGCAGCCGGATCTCCGCGCGGGCGAGGCTTTCCTGGCCGCCGAGCAGCACCAGCACGTCGCCGGACTGCACCCGCGTTTGCGGGTCGGGGTTCACCTCCCGGCTGCCCTTGCGGCGGACCGCGGTGAGCTGCACCCCGAGTTCCGCGAGGTTGAGGCTGTCGATCGTCTTGCCGACGCAGGAAGCCCCTTCCAGGGCTACCAGCGTGCGCAGCCGGGGCTGGTCGGCGTCGGCCGCATTCACGTCGGTGGCGCCGTGGAAGAAACCGCGCATCAGCGTGTAGCGCTCCTCGCGGACCACGCGCAGTGTCTCCAGCACCCGATTGAGCGGAATTCCCAGCTGCAGCATCGTCTGGGTGGCGAGCATCAGCGAGCCCTCGACCACCTCGGCCACGATCTCCGCGGCGCCGCCGGCCTTGAGCCGCCCGACGTCGGTGTCGTCGAAAGTGCGTACGATGACCGGCACTTCCGGTCGCAGCTCGCGCACGTGGGCGAGGATGGTGAGGGCTCGCGGCGTGTCGGCGAAGCTCACCACCACCGCGGTGGCGCGCGCCAGACCCGCGGCCACCAGCACCTCGCGGCGCGACGCATCGCCGAACACCACCGAATCGCCGGCCGCGGCCGCCTGGCGGACGCGCTCGGGATCGGCGTCCAGCGCGATCACGGGGATCTTCTCGCGCTCGAGGAATTGCGCCAGGGCCTGCCCGCTCCTGCCGTATCCGCACACGATCACCTGCCCGCGCGTGGCCATGCTGCGCACCGCGAGCGAGTGCAGGTCGAGGGCGCGCTGGTTCCATTCGCTCGCCACCAGGTGCAGCACGATGCGCTCGGCGTTGGCGAGTATCAGGGGTGCTACCAGCATCGTGAGCAGCGAAGCGGCGAGCACCACCTGGAGGGTGATCTCGTCGAGGGCGCCGCCGCGCTGGGCCAGGGCGATCAGGACGAAGCCGAACTCCCCGGCGGGGGCGAGCGCCAGGGCCGACCTGAGCGCTCCGGGCTTCTGGTTGCCGAAGTAGCGGGCGAGGCCGTAGATCACCACGAACTTCACCCCCAGGATCAGGACGAAGAGCACCCCGATCGCGACGAAGTTCGACGCCAGCATCCTGAAATCGAGCAGCATCCCGATGGTGACGAAGAAGAGCCCCAGCAGCACGTCGCGGAAGGGCTTGATGTAGTCCTCGACCTGGTAGCGGTACTCGGTCTCCGAGATCAGCATCCCGGCGAGGAAGGCGCCGAGCGCCAGCGACAGCCCCGCGATCTCGGTCACCCAGGCGAGGCCGAGGGTCACCAGGAGCACGAACAGCACGAACAGCTCCGAGGATTTCTGCCGCGCCACCAGCGCGAAGAGCGGGCGCATCACGCGCTGCCCCACGAAGAGCACCAGCGCCAGCACCACCAACGCCTTCAGCACCGCCACGCCGATCTGGGCGGCGATCGCGTCGCCGGGGAGCGCCAGCGCGGGGATCAGGACCAGCAGCGGGATCACCGCCAGGTCCTGGAACAGCAGCACCCCCATCACCTGCCGGCCGTGGTCGCTGTGCAGCTGCATGCGCTCGGTGAGCATCTTGGAGATGATCGCCGTGGAAGACATCGCCACCACGCCGCCCACCACGATCCCGGTGCGCCACGATTCGCCCATGAGGAGCGCCGCGGCGATGGTGAGCGCCACCACCACGAAGACCTGGGAGCCGCCGAAGCCGAACACGGTGCGCCGCATCGCCGTCAGCTGCGGCAGGCTGAACTCGAGCCCGACGGAGAACATGAGGAAGACGACGCCGAACTCCCCGAGGTAGCGCTGGTCCGCGGAATCGGCGACGAAGCCCAGCGCGTGCGGCCCGACGAGCGCGCCCACCAGGAGGTAGCCGAGGATCGCGGGCATCGAGAGCTGCCGGAACAGCACCACCACGGCGACGGCCGACGCGAGAAGGATCAGGGTGACATGGAGGGCGTCTTGCATCGGTGGGGCTTATAATTTCCTGGTGACGAATCTACTACAACCCCATCCCGTGACCGACGCCGAGCACTTCCTCGAGCTCGCGCGCGAGGTGCTCGACATCGAGGCCGACGCGGTGCGCGCGTTGAAGCCGCGCCTGGGAGAAGCATTCCTGCGCGCCCACCGCATGATGCTCGAGACCCGCGGGCGCGTCGTTGTCACCGGCATGGGAAAGTCGGGGCATGTAGCGCGCAAGATCGCGGCGACCCTCGCCTCCACCGGCACGCCGGCCTTCTTCATGCACCCGGCCGAAGCGAGCCACGGCGACCTCGGCATGATCACCGGCGATGACGTGGTGGTCGCGATCTCCTACTCCGGCGAGTCCGGCGAGATCCTCTCGATCCTTCCGGTGATAAAGCGCCGCGGTGCAAAGGTGATCTCGATCACCGGGCGCGACCAGTCGACGCTCGCCAGGGAATCCGACGTGCACCTCGATGCCGCCGTGTCGAAGGAAGCGTGTCCGCTCAACCTCGCGCCCACCGCGAGCACCACCGCGACCCTCGCCCTCGGCGACGCGCTGGCGGTGGCCCTCCTCGACGCGCGCGGCTTCGCCCGCGAGGACTTCGCGATGCACCATCCGGGCGGCGTCCTCGGGCGCAGGCTGCTGGTGCACGTGGCGGACATCATGAGGAAGGGCGAGCAGCTGCCGACGAGCCCCCCCGAGGCCTTCCTGCCCGACGCCATCGTCGAGATGTCGAGGAAGGGCATCGGCATGACCTGCGTGGTCGACGCCGGCGGGCGCCTCCTCGGCATCTTCACCGATGGCGACCTGCGCCGCACGCTCGAGCGCCACGACGTGATCCGCGACGTGCGGGTGGGCGACGTGATGACCAGGAACCCGCGCTCGATCGCCCCCGACCGCCTCGCCGCCGAGGCGGCGCAGGTGCTCGAGAAGCAGAGCCTCGGCGGGCGCCTGGTGGTGCTCTCCCCCGAGGGCGAGCTGGTGGGCGCGCTCACCTTCCACGACCTCCTCGCCGCCGGCGTGGTCTAAGGCGCCGATGGCCAGCATCAATGGCGGTGAGCTGCTGCGCCGCGCCCGCGCCATCCGCCTCGCGATCTTCGACGTGGACGGGGTGATGACCGACGGCACCGTCTACATGGGACCCCGGGGCGAGGCGCTGAAGGCGTTCAACATCCTCGACGGCCACGGGCTGCGCATGCTGCTCGACGCCGGGGTCGCTACGGCGATCATTTCCGGGCGCTCTTCGGAAGCGGTGGCGCAACGCGCCGCGGAGTTGGGCATCGCGCACGTGGCCCAGGGGGTGCGCGACAAGGTGGCGGAATTCGAGCGTCTGCGCGCCGCGGTGGGCGTGGGTGCCGAGGCGTGCGCGTTCATGGGTGACGACCTCCCGGACCTGACGGTGATGCGGTTGTGCGGCCTCGCGGCAGCGGTGCCCAACGCGGTAGCGGCGGTGCGCGATGCCGCGCATCTCGTGACCCACGCCCACGGCGGCCGCGGCGCGGTGCGGGAGTTCTGCGACCTGCTGCTCGCGTCGCGCGCGCAGCTCGGGCCCGCTCCCGCGGTCTGACCCCGAGTGCGTCCCACCACTTGGCTCCCGCTGGCGGTCCTGGCTCTCCTGGTGGGGCTTACGCTGTGGCTGAACAACCTGGTGCAGGCGCCCGCGGCTCGAGCCTCGGGGTCGTTGCGCCATGATCCCGACCTCATCGTCGAGCACTTCCGCGCGCGCAAGCTGGGCGTGGATGGCGAGTTGCTATACACCCTCACCGCGAGGAAGATGGTACATTACCCCGACGACGATTCAGCGCTCCTCGAGTCGCTCACGCTCGAAGCCTTCGAGCCCCGCCAACCCCGCACGACCATCACCGCCGACCATGGCCGGCTCGAGCAGGGGGGCGATCGTGTTTTCGTCGAGGGCAACGTCGTCGTGACCCGGGAAGGCGACCGCCAGACCGAACCCGCCAAGCTCACTACCGACAAGCTCCTCGTGTTACCCGACGCGGGCATCGCCCGGACCTCGAGCCAGGTCAACTTCGAAAGCCCCTCGGCCCGCGCCGTCGCCGCCGGCTTCGAGCTCGACAACCGCGCGCGCACGCTCAAGCTCGAGCGCGTCCGCGCCACCTACAAGCCGCCCCGCAAATGAGCCCGCTACGCGCCGCGGTGCTCGCCCTCCTCGTCGCCAGCGCGCTGCCTGCTGCCGCCGAGCGCGTT
>JBBQBW010000130.1:0-6977 GCA_038318025.1 Burkholderiales bacterium
GAGCGCATCGGTGCCAGCCGCACACCGGTGCGCGAGGCGCTGCGCCTCCTCGAGACCGAGGGGCTGGTGGCCTCGCTCACCAACCGCGGCTTCATCGTGCGGCGGATGGACGCCATGGAGATCGGGCACCTCTACCAGGCACGCGGCTGCATCGAGGCGTTCGTGGTGGGCGAGGCCTTCGCGCGCCGCAGCAGGCCCTTCCTGCAGGACCTGCGCGCCCTGCACCGCATCTACGCCGACCTGCTGCGCGGCAACGGCGACCGCCGCCGCCTCGGCATGGTGGTCGACAAGGCGTTCCACGTGCGCATCGCGGAGCAGGCGGGCAACCCGCAACTCACCGCGATGCTCGCCAACATGTTCGACCGGCTGATCCTCACGCGACCGCTGGAGGACTTCCCGCTCCACCGCATGCAGGAAGCGGTGGCGGAGCATGCGGACCTCCTCGCCGCGTTCGAAGGCGGCAGCGCCCGGGAAGCCGAGGAAGCGGTGAAACACAACGTCCACAAGGGGGGTGCGGCGATCGTGGCGCACATGGAGGGCGCGCGCGACTTCGCGTTCCCCGTGGCCCGGACCCATAAAAAGGAGGAGGAAAAACGATGAGAACGATGCAGAAGGCGATGGCGGCGTTCGCGCTGTCCTTCGCGATCGGCGCCCACGCCCAGTACCCCGACCGCCCGATCACCTGGGTGGTGCCGTTCGCGGCGGGTGGCGCCACCGACACGCTGGGACGCCAGTTCGCCGAGCGCATGGCGCGCGGCGCGAAGCAGACCATCGTGGTCGAGAACGTGGCGGGCGCCGGCGGCACCGTGGGCGCCGCGAAGGTGGCCAGGTCGAAGCCCGACGGCTACACCTTCCTCGTCGGGCACGTGGGCTACATGGCCGCGGCCCCGGGGCTCTACAAGCAGCTGGCCTACGATCCGGTGCGCGACTTCGACGCCGCGGCGCGCTTCCCGGACACGCCGATGGTGCTGGTGTGCGGCCGCAACCACCGGCTCGGCAACGTGCGCGCCCTCGTAGACTTCGCCAAGGCGAATCCCGGCAAGCTCAACTTCGGCAACGCGGGTGTCGGCTCGGCGGGCCACCTCACCGCCGCGCTCTTCGCCGGCGCGATCAAGGCCGAGGTGACCCACGTGGCGTACAAGGGCAACGCGCCGGCGATGACCGACATCATGGGCGGGGCCATCGACTGCATGTTCGACCAGTCGAACACGGCGCTTCCCCAAGTTCGCGGCGAGAAAGTGGCGGCCTTCGCCACCACCTCGAGGGAGCGCATCCCGCAGATGCCCCAGGTGCCGACGCTGCAGGAGTCGGGGCTCACCGGCTTCGAGGCGACCACTTGGTACGGCATCTACGCGCCGAAGGGCACGCCGCGCGAGGCGATCCAGTGGATGGTGGCGCAGTTCCAGGAAGCCATGGCCGACGCGGCCTTCACCGGCAAGATGGTGGAGCAGGGCTACGTGCTGATCGGCGCCGACCAGCGCGGCCCCGAGGCGCTGGCCGCCCACACCCGGCGCGAGGTGGAGCTGTGGAAGAAGGTCATCGCCGACGCCGGCATCCCCCCGAACTGAGGAGCCCCGCAAATGCCGAGGCAGCTTTCCCCCTCCGACATCGCGGCCTACCACCGCAGCGGCTACCTCTTCCCGGTGCGCGCCTTCTCCGCCGGGGAGGCCGCGGGTTATCGCGCCTCCCTCGAGCGCCACGAGGACCGGGCCGGCGCGCCACTGCAGGGCAAGTGGCGCGTGAAAAGCCACCTGCTCTTCACCTGGGCGGACCGCATCGTGCACCACCCCACGATCCTCGACGCGGTCGAAGACCTCGTGGGCCCCGACATCCTCTGCTGGACCACCAACTTCTTCATCAAGGAGCCGGCGAGCCCGGGCTTCGTATCGTGGCACCAGGACGCCGCCTACTGGGGGCTCGATCCCGACGAGGTGGTGACGGCTTGGGTGGCGCTCAGCCCCAGCAACCTCGAGAGCGGCTGCATGAAGGTGATGCCCGGCACGCACCTCGAGGCGCACATGCCGCACGTCGACACCTTCGCCACGAACAACATGCTCACCCGAGGCCAGGAGGTCGCCGTCGAGGTGGATCCCGCGAAGGCCGTGGACATCCTGCTCGAGCCCGGACAGATGTCGCTGCACGACATCAAGCTGGTCCACGGCTCGGAGCCCAACCGCAGCGACGAGCGCCGCATCGGGCTCGCCATCCGCTACCTGCCGACCCACGTGCGCCAGACCAAGGGGCGCGACTCCGCGATGCTGGTGCGCGGCAAGGACCGCTTCGGCCAGTTCGACCTCGAACCGCGGCCGGTGCGCGACCTGGGGGAGGAGGAGCTGCGGGCCCACCAGGATGCCGTGGAGCGCAAGGTCGCCGTATTCTACGAGGGCACCAACAAGACCGACCTGCCTGCCTGATGCGATTCCGCGCCGCGGTCCTCCACGGTATCGACCGCCCCCTCAGCGTCGAGGAGGTGGAACTTCCCGCGCCGGGGCCGCGCGACGTGCTGATCCGCAACCACGCGAGCGGCCTCTGCCACACCGACCTCGAGGTGATCCAGGGAGCGCTTGCCTACCCGCTGCCGATCGTCCTCGGCCACGAAGGCGCGGGGGTGGTGGAGGCGGTGGGCTCGGAGGTGAGATCGCTCCAGCCCGGCGATCACGTCGTGGCCTCCTGGAATCCCCATTGCGGCGCCTGCTTCTACTGCGAGCACGACCAGCCGGTGCTGTGCGAGCCGTTCCGCAGGTTCCAGCCCGCTGGCCGGATGCTCGATGGCGGCATTCGCCTGGCGCTCGATGGCGCGCCGCTGCACCACTTCGGCGTGGTCTCGTCCCATGCCGAGTACTCGATGGTCCCGGAGTCGGGCGCCGTCGCGATCCCGAAGGCGATGCCGCTGGATCGCGCCTGCCTCATCGGCTGCGGCGTGATGACGGGCGTGGGCGCCGTAGTGCGGTTGGCCGAGGTCAGGCCCGGCATGTCGATGGCGGTGATTGGCTGCGGCGCCGTGGGGCTCAACGCGATCCAGGGGGGGCGCATCGCCGGGGCCGAGCGCATCGTCGCCATCGACCGCGACGCGTCGCGGCGGGAGATGGCACGGCGCCTCGGCGCCACCGACGTGTTCGATTCCGACGACGCCACCCTGGAAGCGGTGAAGTCGGCCACCCACGGCCGCGGCGCCGATGCCGTGTTCGAATGCGCCGGCAACGAGAGCGCGATGCAGCTCGCAATGGACCTCGCGCGCCCCGGCGGCCAGGTGGTGATCCTCGGCAAGGTGCCCGTGGATCGCAAGGTGGCGTTGCGCTTCGGCTCGATCATGGGCGAGAAGCGCATCACGCGCTCTTCCTACGGAGCGGCGCGCCCGGCGCGGGATTTCCCGTGGCTCGCCCAGCTCTACCTCGACGGAAAGCTCGACCTGGACCGCCTCATCACCCATCGCCTCACGCTCGACCAGGTGAACGAGGGCTTCGACGGGATTCGCCGCGGCGAAGTGATCCGCGCCGTGATCGGGCTGGCCTGATGCGCCACCCGCCGCTCGCGCCGGGCTGGATCGACCGCCCCCACCACACGCGCTCCATCGGCCCACTGCCCCTCGAGCTGGGCGGCCAACTCGACGATTGCCGCCTCACCTGGGTCGAGCACGGCGAGCGCCGCGACGGCAACACGGTGCTGGTGCTCACCGCCATCGGCAGCACCCACCACCGGCTCGACTTCCTCATCGGGCCCGGGCGCGCCCTCGATACCGACCGGCTCCACGTGCTGGTGGTCGATGCGCTGGGCAATGGGCTGTCGTCGTCGCCTTCGAACAGCGTGTCGCAGCGCGGGGTGGCGTTTCCGCGCGTCACGATCCGCGACATGGTGGTGAGCCAGCGCCGCCTCCTGGACGTCCTCGACATCGGCCCGCTCCACGCCGTGGTCGGCGCCTCGATGGGCGGGATGCAGGCGCTGCAGTGGGCGGTGAGCTACCCCGGCCGCGCCGCGCGCCTGGTGGCGATGACGGCGATGGCGAAGGCGGCACGCTGGTCGCAGCTGATGAACGAGCTGTCGCGCCGCGCGCTCTTCGAGGACGACGCCTGGACGCGGCCGCGCGAGCGCAGCGCCGCGATGCGCCTGTGGGCGCCGCTGACACAGCTGGTGACGCCCTCCACTCCGCAAGCCACGGAGCGGCTCGTGGACGAGGGTGCGTTGCTCTCGGAGATGCGCGAGCTGCAGAAGCGCTTCGTGGCCCACGGGCCCGAGGCCTTCGACTGGCTGTGCCAGACGCGAGCCTACGACGCCCATGACGTCGGCGCGTCGCCGGGATTCAACGGCGATGTCGCGGCGGCACTCGCGGCGATCCGCGCGAAGACGCTCCTCCTCGCCCCGCCCCTCGACCTCTACAACCCCGTCGAGGAGACGCAGCGGCTCGCGGCGATGATCCCGGGCGCCTCGATGGTGACGATCCCCTCCGACCGCGGCCATCGCGCCGCCACCGAGACCCGCGCCGAGGATGCGCAGTTCCTGAACGCGACGATTCGCGACTTCCTGGAATAAGGGGGTCAGAACCGATTCTCACGCAGCCTACGGCGGGCTCAATTGAAGTTGAGCCCGTCGTAGAACGACTCCGTCTCATCCTTCTCCGCGAAGGCGTATTCGTAGGCGAAGGCGTTCTCCTCACCGCCCTCCTGCGCGAAGGTCACCATCAGCCGGCCCTGGGACTCGCCCGCCGCGATGAGGCCGCCCGACCAGGTGACCTGCGCGCCCGCCATCGCCATCTCCGCGGGCACCTCCACCGTCGCCGCCTTCTTCGCCGTCAACGTCTCGGAGCACCAGAGCTTGGCGCGCTGGCCGCCGTACTCGGGCTTGGCGCCCCAGAGGCAGACCACGTAGACGACGGCGGGACCATCGGCCTCGAAGCGCACCGTGATGGGGCCGCCGGAAACCTTGTAGTTCGCGCCGTTCGCCTTCTTGTGCATGGGCATGGATTTCTCCGTGGGATGGGGTCGATTCCGATTTGACCGCCGCAGCCCTGTCGCCGTTCTGCGACTGGGCCCATCGGAGCAAGGCCGCCGGCGAACTTGAGTTTCGGCGCTAGGCCTGTCGCGACTGGGGGCCCGGCCCCAGCAACCGCACCAGCAGCGCGAAGGAACGCGCGTAAACGCCGACGTTGCGCGATTCGCGCGGGCCGGCCACGTTGAGCACGCGCGGTGACGTTTGCGCGAGCCAGGCGCGGGCCTGGTCGAAGCTGCCTCGATCCGCGAGGTCAATCGCCATCACCGGCTTGCCCATGCGGAGCGCCGCCTCCTCCGTGAGGCGCGTGCCCTTGTCGAGCGCGCCGCTGTAGACGATCAGGGTGGCATCGGCATCGCGCACGTTGAGGGCACGGCGGCCACGTTGGCAGGCGCCGCCAGATTTGTAGCCGCGGGCGCGCGCGGCATCCTGGGCCGCTCGGTCGACCCCGGGTTCACCGCCGCAGATCACGGTCTGGATCGATTTCCCGAAAAATTGGGCCCCCGCCTGCGCGGGGGTGACAGCGGAAGATTGAGCCCCCGCCTGCGCGGGGGTGACAGCGGAAGATTGGGCCCCCGCCTGCGCGGGGGTGACAACGGAAGATTGGGCCCCCGCCTGCGCGGGGGTGACCGGGAACACGTACCGGAAGGACGCCTGGGAGGGGGATGCGCGATGGGTTCTCATGGCACCCATCCTGGAAGCCCGCAAGCTCATGGCGTGAGCCTGCGGAAAGAATTCGTATGAAGGTATCCGGTGTCAGCATCCAAGGCGCAAGGGATCGCGTCGTTCTGGTGTGACACACACCCGCACTCGTTCGATTCGGGTCACGGAATCGGAATTCGAGATGAAATCGGTGATGTAGCCGGCGCAGCGGCGGTATAGTCCCACCCATTTCTCCGATGGAGACTCGCCATGTTCCGATTGCTCCTGCTGGCCCTCACGCTCGCCGCCACACCCGCCCTCGCCATCGATCTCGAGAAATGGGTTACCGACCTTGCCAACCGGGAGATGGAGCGCTGGCAGAAGGAAAAGCTCGAGACCGCCGTGAAGAGCCGCGACCCTGCGGCACGGCTGGAGGCGGTAGAGGGACTTTCGCACCACGACGCCGACTCGCTGGCCGCCTTCGCGATCGCCCTGGGCGACGGCGATGCCCGGGTGCGCCGCGCGGCGGCGAGCAAGTTGTGGAGTGCCGAGAAAAAAGCCGAGCCCTATCGGGCGCAGCTCACGCGCGCCCTGGACGATCCGGATCCCAACGTGGTCGCCTATGCGGCGGGCGCGCTGCAAGCTTCGGGCGTGAAGGAGGCCGATCTCATCGGTCCACGCCAGCGGGTCTTCGATTCCCGCGACGCGTCGGTCACCTCGCGTTTCCTGGTCTCCCGCAACCTCGTGGGTCGCGAGCCGCCGGCGAAGATCGCCGCGGCGATGATCGCGTACCTCGAGCGCAACACCGAAGGCCAGACCGGCAGCGGGGGCGAGCGCAACCGTGAAAACGTGGCGCTTGCGGAGAGCGGCCTCGCGCGGCTGGTCCGGATCACCAAAGATCGTGGTCTCATCCAGCCGTTGTGGGAGGCGCTGGTGGAGACGAAGAACGCCCACGTCTCGCTGCTGAAGACGCTGGCGCTGTTCGAGCCCAGGCCCGAAGGATGGACGCGGACGCTCCTGAAGCAACTCGAGAGCCCGACTGCGCGCGTGCGCTACGCGGCCCTCGGGCACCTGCGTGCGGTGAAGGAGGAGAAGGAAGTCGTGGTGTGGGCGCCACGCGCGGCGGCGATGCTGCAGGATCCGGACGCCACGGTGCGTGCGGAAGCGCTGTGGGCGCTGGGAAGCGCACGGGGACTCGCCGCAGGAGAGATCGAGAAGGTCGCGGCGGCGCTCGCCGACCCGAACTCCACGGTGCGCGTCAATGCTGCCCGCGCCCTCGGGGAGATCGCCGAGTCCACGCAGGCGATTCCGGCCGCTACCCAGGCGCGGCTGGTCGCCATCGCGCGTCCCGC
>JBBQBW010000131.1:0-6953 GCA_038318025.1 Burkholderiales bacterium
CCACATTCGCCTACAGCTTCCGCGGCAAGGAGGGCGGCTGGGGCTTCGGCGGTTATGCCACGTTCTTCGCCAGCCGGCCGTACCGCGATTCGCTGTGGAACACGCTGATCCTGGGTGCCGCGGTGACGGCTACATCGATGGTCGTGGGGGGTGCGCTCGCCGTGCTCGTCGCGCGCTGCAGGTTCCGCTTCGCGGGCTGGGTGGCCGCACTCCCACTCGTGACGCTGGTGATCCCCGACGTGGTGGTGGCCGCCGCGTGGACGCTGATCCTCGGGCAGCAGGGCATCCTCAACACGTGGCTCACGCCCACCGGCTGGCAGATCGGCTCCCTCTACTCGTGGTGGGGCCTCATCTTCGTGATGACGCTGAACAGCTACGTCTACGCGTTCGTGATGATCCTGGTGGGGCTGAAGGCCGTCGACCGCAACCTCGAGGAGGCGGCGATGAGCCTCGGGGAGCCGCTCAATCGCGTGCTGACGGGCGTGACCCTGCCGCTCATCATGCCGTCGATCTTCGGCGCGGCGCTGGTGGTGTTCACCCATGTGATCGGCAGCTTCGGCATTCCGGCGATCCTGGGCGCGCGCATGCCGGTGCTGGCCGTCAAGGCGTACAACGAGTTCGTGAGCGAGCTGGGCGGAAATCCGCAGATGCAGACCATCATGGCCACGATCCTGGTGATGCTGGGGGTGGTGATGCTGGCGGTGCAGAAGATCGCGATCGAGCGGCGCCAGTACCAGATGGAATCGGGGCGAACGCCGGCGCAGATCCCGATCAGCGGCGTGCCGGGGACGATCGCCGCTGCGGTGGTGGTGCTGGTGGTGGTGCTCTCGCTGGCGCCCGCGGTGGTGGCGGTGGTGACGGCGTTCACGCCGTCGCGGGGCCCGGTGCTCAGCTACGGCGGATTCACCATGGTCCACATGAACACCGCCATGACCAAGTCGTTGCAGCCGCTGTGGAACTCGCTCTCGCTCGCCGCCATCGCCACCGTGGCGGGGGTGATTTTCTCCGTGGCGGTCGCCTACCTGGTGGTGAAACGCCGCTCAGCCCTCACCGGCGCTCTCGACGTGCTGGTGATGCTGCCGCTCACCATCGCCGGCACCGTGCTCGGCATCGCGCTGGTGAATACCTTCAACACCGGCTGGCTGGTGCTGACGGGCACCTGGATCATCATGGCGCTCGCCTATTTCCTGCGGCGCATTCCCAACAGCGTGCGCGCCGCGGTGGGGCCGTTGCACAACGTGCGCGACTCCATCGAGGAAGCGTCGGTGAGCCTGGGGGTGCCGCCATTGAAGAGCTTCTTCAAGGTGGTGATGCCGCTGATCCGCCCGGCGGTGGCGGCGGCCGCGGTGCTGATGTGGGTCACGTCGCTGTCGGAACTGTCGGCCACCATCGTCCTCTACTACGGCGGCATGAGCACCATGCCGATCGAGATCTTCCAGCAAGTGGACAGCGGCCGGCTGGGGCTTGCGAGCGCCTACAGCGTGATCCTGATGCTCGCCATATTCGTGCCCCTCGCGATCGCGCGGTGGGTCTTTCGCGTGAAGGTGGATACGGTCCAATGACAAAGATCCTCGCAAGGCGCGTCCTCGACGTGAAGCCCCCGATGACCCGCGAGATGACGCGACTGGGCAACGAGCTCGCGCGCGCCGGTCGTTCGATCGTCTCGCTCGCCCAGGGCGAGCCCGATTTCGACACGCCGCTGCACGTGCGCGAGGCGGGCAAGGCCGCGATCGACGCCGGCAAGACGCGGTACACCGACGTGCCCGGAACCCGCGAGCTCACGGCCGCCATCATCCGCAAGTTCGAGCGCGACAACGCTCTCGTGTTCCAGGCCAACGAGATCACCATCGGCGTGGGCTCGAAGCAGGTGCTCTACAACGCGTTGCAGGCGACGGTGGACCCCGGCGACGAGGTGGTTGTCGCCGTGCCCGCGTGGGTCTCCTACGTGGACATGGTGCGGCTGGCGGGCGGCGTGCCGGTGATCGTCGCGGCCCCCGCGGCCACGGGCTTCAAGATCACCCCGGCGCAGCTCGAGGCCGCGATCACGCCGAAGAGCAAGTGGCTGATGCTCAATTCGCCGAGCAATCCCAGCGGAGCGGAGTATTCCGCTGCCGAGCTGCGCGCCCTCGCCGAGGTGCTGCTGCGCCATCCCCACGTGTGGATGATGTCCGACGACATCTACGAGAAGATCCGCTACCAGGACGGCCCCTTCCCGACGATGGCGAAGGTGGTGCCCGAGATGGCGTCGCGCTGCCTCACCATCAACGGCGTGTCGAAGACCTTCGCCATGACCGGCTGGCGCTGCGGCTTCGGCGCGGGGCCGGCGGAGCTGATCCGCGGCATGAACCTGGTGCAGGGGCAGTCGGTGTCGCACACCAGCTCGGTGAGCCAGGCGGCCACTGTCGCGGCCCTCGATGGGCCGATGGATTTCCTGCCGCCGTTCGTCGCGGCCTATCGCCGGCGCCGGGACCTGGTCGTCGCGGCGATGCGGTCGATCGAGGGTGTGGAGTGCTCGGTGCCCGATGGCGCGTTCTACGTTTTCCCCGGCATCCAGGCGCTGCTCGGCCGCCGCACACCCAAGGGCAAGGTGATCGCCACCGACCTCGACCTGTGCATGTACTTCCTCGAGGAGGCGGGCGTGTCCACCGTGCCGGGCAGCGCCTTCGAGCTGCCGGGGCATTTCCGCATCTCGTACGCCGCCTCCGACGCGGCGCTGGAGGAGGGGATGAAGCGCATCAAGGAAGCGTGCAGAACCTTAGGTTAGGTTCCCGTGACTCCCCGCCCCACCGCTTCCACCGCCGCGCTCGTCCTCGCTATCGCCTTCGCCTGCAACATGGTGGGGCGCGGCATCGGCGACGCGTTCATGGTGTTCGTGCTGCCGTTGTCCGAGGAGTTCGGCTGGCGGCGCGCGCAGGTGGCGAGCGTCTTCTCGGTGTACCTGGTGGTGAACGGCCTCGGCGCGCCGCTCACCGGCATGGCGATCGACCGCTGGGGACCGCGCGTGGTCTACACGCTGGGACTGGTGCTGCTGGGATGCGCCTGCCTCCTGGCCGCGAACCTCACGGAGATCTGGCAGTTCCAGGTGTGCATCGGGCTGCTCGCGGGCATGGGCACCTCGATGCTCGGCATGGTGCCGGCCTCGATGCTGATCAGCCGCTGGTTCCGCCATCGCATGAGCACCGCGATGGGAGTCGCTTACGCGGGCTTCGGCACCGGCACCATCCTGCTGGTACCGTTGGCGCAACGCTCCATCGAGCTGCAGGGGTGGCGCGACACTTACACGACGATGGGGGTGGGGCTCTTCCTGCTGCTACCGGTGTTGCTGCTGCTGCCGTGGAAGCGGATTGCGGGCGAGGGACCCCCGCAGCACGCTGCGCCGGGAAGGAAGGACGAGCCCGCGGCCTCGCGGCTGCAGATGCTGAAGGGCGCCTTCGGTAACCGCGCCTACTGGCAGCTGGTGACGCTTTTCTCGTTCACCGCGATGACCACGTTCTCGGTGGTCACGCAGGTGGTGCCGTTTTTCATCGAGAGCGGGCTCACGCCCCTCGAGGCCGCCACCGCCTTCGGCACCGCGGGACTGCTGTCGGTATTCGGCATTCCGGTGGCGGGGTGGGCCGGCGATCGGCTCGGCCCGCGCGCCACGGTGACCACCACGTTCTTCTTTACGCTGCTGGGGATCATGGCGCTGATGGTCCTCGCCCACCATCCCGCGCGTTGGCCGGTATTCGCCTGGATCGTGTGCTTCGGCACCATGCAGGGCGCCCGGGGCCCGATCGTCTCCAGCCTTGCCGCGCGCCACTTCGCCGGGCCCGGCTTCGCCATGATCTACTGGACGATGTTCGCGTGGATGTCGATCGCCGGCGCCTTCGGCGGCCTCGTGGCCGGCCTCCTCTACGACTATACCGGCGGCTACCGCGCGGGACTCGTCTTTTCGATGATGACCGTCTTCATCGCCGTGAGCCCCTTCTGGCTCCCGCGCCCCCTCGGAAAATAGCCACCGCCAGCAGCGCGTGGATCTGCGCCACAGATCTCGACACCCTCCATCACTTCGGCTCCGCCAAGGGCTGCCGTCAGTGGGCGAGGCGCGCGAGGGCATCCTCGCCGCCCGCCAACACCCGCACTCGAGCATAACCGGCCTTGATGAGGCGCTCGGCCAGCAACGCCGCTGAGGCCTCGTTGGGGCAGGTGCAGAAGGTGACGATGGTGCGGCCGTGGGATTCGGCGGGGATGTAGCCCGCGAGGTCGCCGTCGCGATAATCGACGGCATTGGGCAAGCGCCGCGGGTCCGCGTCGCGTGCCACCTGGGAGCGCGCGTCGACGAGGATCAGGTCGGGTTCAGTCGCGAGCAACGTGGCCATCTCCTCGGGATCGATGCGGCGCACCTTGAAGAGCCGGCGCAGCTGCTGGCGGCGCGCGAGCTTGACGGCGAGGTAGAGGCCAAAGAGTGCTGCCAGCACCGCCAGCGACCCGCCGCCGATTCGCCCCAGCCACTCGAGGAGCTGGTGCACCTCGCGATGGAAGATCATTCCGGCCGCGACATAGGTGCCCACCCAGGCGAGGCTGCCGATCGTGTCGTAGAAGAGGAAGCGCCGGTAGGCCACGCCCATCGCCGCGGCGGTGGGGATCGAAACCGCGGAGACGCCCGGCACGAACTTGGCGACCAGCAGGAGGGCGGGGCCGTGGCGCGCGATCAGCTCGTCGGTCTTGCGCACGCACGTGTCGGGAGAGATCGACAGGCGGCAGATGCCGGCGAGGAGCCGGCGTCCGTGCCTGCGCCCGGCGAAGAACCACGCGTGGTCGGCCGCGAGGCACGCGCCGATCCCGGCCGCGACCACCGCCGCGGGATGCATCGTGCCCTCGATCGCCAGCGCCCCGGCGCCGATGAGGATCGGCGGCGCGGGGATCGGCAGCCCTGCCTGCTCGAGCAGCACCGAGGCGAACACCAGCAGCACGCCCCACTGGGCGAGCAACACCATCGGGTCCATCGCAATTATGGGGTCAGGACAGGTTTCGGAGCCCCACGATAACTTGTTCGGACCCAATTTTCAGCGGCGCCGCAAAGAAAACGGGCTTCCCGAGGGAAGCCCGTCGCACTTGCAGTGAAGGAAAGCTAGCGCGCCTTCATCCGGTTCAGCAGCAGGGCGCCCGCCACCAGGGCGAGGCCGCCGATCACCTTCGGATTCTTCTTGTAGATGTCCGAAGCGCGAGTCAGCGCCGCGTTGCCGCCGGCGGTGATGCGGTCGCCGAAGCTTCCGCCCGCGGGCAGGGTGTCCGAGGAGCCGAGGCTCGAGGACGGGTCAGCGGGTGTGTTCGCGACGCTGCGATTGAACAAGTTCATTTCATCTCCTTGCGTGGATCAAGCATGGTAGACGCGGCCGGAGACCTGGAGTTGCTCGCCATGGTGCGTTCGGCGCACGCCGTGGCGTCGGAGCCACAACCAATCGTCGAAACCCCGCTTCGCGTTGATGTCGGACCGCAAGAATCAGAACCCGGTCATGCCGGGGTTGGAAACCGCAGACGCGTCGGGAGGCGCCGCTCAGGCCGGCAGCGGCGCCTTCAGCTTGCCGAAGAGTCTGGTGAGGATGCGGTCGAAGAGCGAAGGATCGGGCTCTCCATCCAGCAGCGTCACCTCGCCCAGCTTGATGCGGCGGGCGAGCATGGTGCGCGAGCATTCGTACACCTTGCGGCCCTGGCGGTCGACGAAGAGGAAATGGCTCTTCATCGGGCTCACGTAGTGCAGCTTGGCGCTCCGGCGCGTGACACCATCCCCGGCATCCACGATCTCCACCCACGCCCCCATCAGCATTCCGGTCGGGAGCCGCACGGTGGAGGCGGGTTTGGGGCGGGGCCTCGGCTGGCCCTCGGCCAACGGCGACTTCGGCGTCGTTGCGGTGGGATCCCCGCCTCCCGAGGAAGGGGCGGCGCTTTCGACCGCCATCGCTGCCGCGCCCCCGCCCTCTCCGTGCGCAGCGGTGAAGTCGAGGTCCTCGGAAGACACTTCCACCTGTCCCGCGCCGAACGGGTTGTTCACCATCACTGCCTCGGTGAAATCCATGAACTCCGAGGAGGTATCGACGAAGCGCGCATTGGCCGCCTTTCCGGAAGCCGGGGACAGTGCCTTGGCGGGTTGCGCCGTCGTGGCCGCCGCGACCTTCTCCCGTTCCTTCTTCACCGGCGGCGGGGGCGCCGGGGCGTGCATGAGCTCCGTGTGCAGCTTCATCAGCTCGGCGAAAAACGCGTTGGCCGCGGCCTCCTCGATGCCCGCGGCGCTCACGCCGGCGCGCAGCGCCTTCAGCAGAGCGGGGATGGTGCGCATGAGCGCCTTGCGCTCGTCCTGCGTGGGCTTGGGCTCGACGCTCCACAGCAGCTTGTCGATGGCGTCGAGGCTTTCGGCCCAGGCGGCACTCTCCTTGCCCTCCCGCGCATGCACGATGACCATGTACTTGATCCACTGCTGCGCGAGGAATGCGATCACGGGGCGGGGCGGCGGGGATCCGATGGTGACGCGCTGGCGGATCTCCCCCTGGGCGGCGGCCTTGCCCACCGAGAGGCTCTCGGCCTGGCGCAGCTGCCGCTCGGTGTCCTGCATCGCGTGGGCGACGCGCTGGTCGTCCTCGGCGACGATGGCCTCGAGGTCGGCGCGGACCTTGTCGAAGATCTCCATCTTTTCCTGGAAACCGTCCACCAGCTGCTGCACGAACGCCTCGAGCCGCGCGAAGGTGGGGCTCGACTCGTCGAACTCCGCCGGGAGCCTCTGCCCGATCTGGCCCAGCGTGTCGAGGAGCTGCCGCGCCGGGTGCGACTTCTTCGTGAACAGCTCCTTGTCGGCGATGGCCACCTTCAGCATCGGCAGCTGCAGCCGGCCGATCAGGCTCTTCAGCGCGACGGGAATCTTGGGATCCTCGAACAGTTCGTCGTAGAGCATCGCGACGATGTCGAGCGTCATCGCGTCC
>JBBQBW010000132.1:0-6924 GCA_038318025.1 Burkholderiales bacterium
GCGCTCGACCCAGCAGCGCTGCTCCGGCCGGCCGTACACCGCGCGCACACCGACGACATCGGCTTCGAACACGCGCTCCTGTCCATGGCGGCGGTAATCGTAGGCGACCGGCGGCGGCGGGGCGAAGCGCTGCTCCTCGATGCGGGCGGCGCGGCCCACCGGACGCACCGACGAGATGGCGTCGCCGATGCCCATCGCGCTGAGCGACGGATACTGACCCCGGCGCAGGACCACGCAGCGGCCCTGGAAGCGGGCATCGGTGCAGACCTCGTAGCGGCCGCCGCGCACGATGGCCGATGAGGCGCGATCGTTGAAGCCCCGGCGCTCCAGGTTCCGGATTTCGCCTTGGGTGGTATAGCTGCGACCCTGGAAGCCTTCCTGGCCGAAGAAGGTAATTTCCGCCGCGGCGGGCGCGGCGATGGCGGCCAGAGCGGCGGCGGCAAACAGTGATTTCATTATGGTTTCTCCTCGCGGGTTCGATTGGGATGGCAATAAAGCGTCTTGAAGGCGAATGCGCTGACGACGACCCCCATGCCGCGATGGGGGGGCGCCCGCGTTCGAGTGCGGGCGCGCGAAATCGTTCCTGTACGATCGAGCGAGGCCTGCATCCCGATCGGCCGCCCGTGACATTGGAGGACTACATGGCTTCAAGCCGGACTAGCGCGGTGGCGATTCGCGTGGGCCACGGGGCCCTCCGGGACTTCGTGCGCGATGTGTATGCGTCCGCCGGTGTGCCCGCGGAAGACGCGGCGCTCCTCGCCGACACGTTGGTGCAGGCCGACCTGTGGGGGCACCAGTCCCACGGCGTGCTGCGCACCGGCTGGTACCTGGCGCGGCTGCACTCCGGTGCGATGAAGGCCGTCACCGAAACACGCCACGTGGTCGACGCGGGCTCGGTCGCCGTGATCGACGGCGCCGATGGCGTGGGCCAGGTGGTGGCGAAGCGGGCCGCCGGGGAAGCGATCCGCCGCGCGAAGGCGCACGGGGTGGCCGCCGTCGCGGTGCGAAACTCCAACCATTTCGGCACCTGCATGTATTACACGCGCATGGCGGCGGAGCAAGGCTGCGTGATGATGCTCACCACCAACGGCGGACCTGCCATCGCTCCGTGGGGCGGAAAGAAGAAGCTGATCGGCACCAACCCGTGGTCGGTGTCCGCGCCGGCGGGGGCGCTCCCCCCCTTCATGATGGACATGGCGAACACCGGCGTCGCGCGCGGCAAGATCTACCTTGCGCGCCAGCGGCGCGAGCGCATTCCCGAAGGCTGGGCGCTCGATGCGCACGGCGTCCCGACCACCGACGCGCAGGCGGCGATCGACGGGATCATCCTGCCCATGGCGGGGCACAAGGGCTATGCCATCGCGCTGGTGGTGGACATGCTATCCGGCGTGCTCACGGGCAGTTCGTTCCTGTCGGGCGTGAACGGTCCCTACAAGGCCGACCTGAAGAGCGGCGCCGGGCACTTCTTCACCGCGTTCGATATCGCGGCATTCCAGCCGCTGGCGGAATTCCACCAGCGCATGCAGGCCTGGATCGCCGAGATCAAGTCGGTGCCGCTCGCCCAGGGGGTGGAGGAGATTTTCTATCCCGGCGAGATGGAAGCGCGCAGCGACGCCCGGTTGCGGGTGGCGGGCCTGGAGCTGCCGGAGGACACTTTCGCCGACCTGGCGCGCGTGGGGGAGCTGGCGGGCCTTCCCGCGAGCCGGCTGGAAGCCACGCGGTTGCCCCCGAACCGGGGTTCATTGCAGGTGTAGGCGCAGCGCCTCGCGGCGGGTCGTCCCCAGCCCCCGCGTGGCCTTCACTGGAGCCCCCGTTGGGCGCGTCGGCGCACGATGCCATGGACCGTGGACAGGCACAGCGTGGCCCAGGCGATGCTCGCGCAGGCCGCGGCGACCACGTCGCTGAAGTAATGCGCTCCGAGGTACATGCGCGAGAACGCCACTGCCGCCACGGCGAAGACCGCGACCACGATGCAGGTCGCGCGTTTCGCGGGATCGTAGTAGCGCGAGACCAGGAATGCGGCCAGCACGCCGTAGAAGAGCGTCGCGCCGGCCGTGTGGCCGCTCGGGAAGCTGTAGGTGTGCAGCGTGATCATCGGATCGTCGAAGTGGGGGCGGGCGCGCTCGTAGGCGTGCTTGAGAATCACGTTGAGGAGCATGCCGCCCCCGATGGCGATCGCCAGGGTGAGTATCCAGTAGCGCTCCTTCAGCCGCCACAGCCACCAGCCGAAGGCCCCCGCGAGCACCAGCACGCCGAGGGTGGAGTGCATGTGCGTGATCATGAGCATCAGGTTGGTGATGGCGGGCGTCGCGTTGTGGTGCAGTAAGGCGGCCAGTTTCGCGTCGAGCACCACCAGCTCGCGGTGGCCCGCCACGTTCCAGGCGAGCGCCAGGAAGGTGACGTTGCCCAGGATGAAGGCGCCCCAGCCCAGGAGGGCGAGCGCGCGCGGCGACAGGCTGGGCGGATGGGGCCCGCGCGGGTCGATGTGGCCGAGGGGGGCGTTCATTCGGGACTCCATCCGTCGCCAGCGTGGACGAAGCGCTGCGTGGCATTCTTCTCGAAGGCCGTGCCGGTCCAGCCGTGGATCTCGACTTCGATCCGCCGCGGGGAAACCTTGAGCACGTTGAACGCGTTGGTCGAATCCCGGGTGCGCTCCGAGGTCGCCGTGCCCGCCTGCACCACCAGCGCCGAGATCCCGCCGATGCAGTAGCGTTCGGCCGTGTGTCCCACGTGGCTTTCATGGAGGTGGCCCGAAAGCAGCACGTCGGCGCCGCAGTTGGCGAGCCGCTCCAGCGCCATGCGGGCTCGCCCCACGATCTGGTCGCCCTCGCCGCTGCCCTTGGGCGCGTCGAAGGGGTGGTGCGTCACCAGCACCTTGGTCGTCGCTTCGGACAGGCCGCAGATGCGCTCCCGCACTCGCGCCACCTGCTCCTCGTTGATGCGTCCGCCCTTGAAGGTGAGCGAACGGGCGGTATTTACGCCGATCACCGCCAGCTCGTCATCGATGAAGGACGGCTCCAGGTCGTCGGTGATGATGCGGCGGTACTTGGCGAGCGGCGAGAAGAAGCGCTGGAACACGTTGTACAGCGGCACGTCATGGTTGCCCGGCACCACCAGCTGTGGACGGGGGAGGGTGGCAAGGTAGGCCCGAGCGGCCTCGAATTGCTTCGCGCGGGCGCGCTGGGTCAAGTCCCCGGAAACCACCAGCAGATCCGGCGCCACGCCCTCGAGCGCGCGGCGCAGCGGATCGAGCAACCCCTCGTCCACGCGGCCGAAGTGCAGGTCCGAGATGTGGGCGACGGTGCGCATGGCTACGGGGCGGGAACCACCACGGTGAGGGCCCCCGGGCGCACCTTGAATTCGAGGGGTGTAGCCATCGCCGAGAGCTCGCCGTCGGTGGCGACCCAGAGGCGGCTCTTCCGGGACTGCACCGAGAGGCTGCGGGCGCTGGCCATCGAGAAGTCGTCGGCCTGGTGCAGGCGCCCGAAGAGCGCCCGCAGCGCCAGGCGGAAGAGTCCGCCGCGCGTGCAGCGCTGCGTCGTGTACACGCTCAGCTTGCCGGTGGTGACGCTGGCACGGGTCCCGATCTGGAAACCCTCCATCACGTACTCGTTGTTGCCGATGAACACGAAGGGCGAGCGGCACTGCAACGGCGCGCCGTCCATCAGCATCTTGAGGCGCAGGAACGGCGAGCGGCGCATCACCGCGAATGTCGCCCACAGCATCGCCCAGTACTTGCCGCGACCAAGGCGGCGCTGCTGCCGCGTGCGGTCGCGCACGATGTCGGGATAGAGGCCGAGACTCGCGTTGTTGAGGAAGAGCCGCCCGTTCACCTCGCCCACGTCCACTTCCTGCCGATGCCCGGCGGCGATCACCGCCACGGCGGCGTCGATGTCCGACGGAATGCCCAGGTCGCGCGCGAAGTGGTTCAGGGTGCCCAGGGGCAGGATGCCGAGCGCCGTGGAGGAGCCACGGACCACGGAGGCCACGGCGCGGATGGTGCCGTCGCCGCCGCCCGCGACCAGGATGGCGGGGCGCGCACGCAGCGCTTCCCGGGCCAGGGACTCGAGGTCGTCGCCGCTGGAAGCCGCGCGGACCTCCGCGGCGAGGCCATGGCGGGCAAACGCCTCGCGCAAGCGCTGCCGGCCCTCATCGGAGTGGCCGGGGCCAGCCGTGCGGTTGAGGATGACGCTGACCGGCGGGTGGCGGGATTCGGCGGGATTCATGTCGCGGAATTGGACGGTCCGCGGCGGCCTTGGTTCGTGCCGCGCCTCTCGGGCCGAGTCGCTAGGGATCGGGTATCACGCATCTGTCGACAGCCCGCCGCGCAGGCGGTCGGAACCTTCCTACAGATCCAGGCAAGCTCGGCGCGCCACTCCTTTTGCACATGGTGAAACGCTTGGTCCCGGATGCGGTCGAATCTTCTCGATCATGGCCTCGCGCCGGAGCTGTGCCATGCGGTCCACGTCGTCCCCGAACTTCGCCTTGTCCCAGGCCCGCATCGAAGTGGAGGTCGTTGCCGCGTTGCTCGATTACCTGGCGCGCCTCACCCCCGAGGAGATGGCGCTCGTGCCCATCGACTGCAAGAAGCAGGGCCTCGCGGGGGCGGCCCAAGTGGGCGAGTGGGCGGTAGCCCTGACGCGCGCCGATCTCAGCTTCACCGGGAGCCGCGAAGAGGCCGATGCCCTGCATGACATCTCGATCGCCTTCGTCGAGGGATCGAGCCGCATCGCGCAGATGGCGCAGGAAGCGCGGTTGATGACGCCGCGAGCCAACGGCGACCGTCCCGGCGACACCGCGGGACCACCGGCCTAGGTGGCCTAGGTGGCGTGCGGGGGCACGGTGGGATCGTCGGCCGGGCCCAGGCGCCGGGCATTGCGTGTATCGAGCCCGAGGGGCCGCGTGAGGTCGTTGTCCAGCAGCACCGTTCCCGGCGCGCCGGTGTCACTTCTCGGCGAGAGCGAGGCTGTCGACCTATCGAATTACATCCTCAGGACGGGCGCGCCTTGCGCTGCTTGGCCTGGCGGTACCGCTCCAGCAGCGGTTCGGATCGGACCGCGGGCTGGCGGACGGCGGCGGCGCGACGTGACTTTACCGCGGCCAGGTGGCGAATCGCCCGTTTCACGCCGGGGACGAGGGCGGGGGTATGCGATGTCTTCATGGAACATGAGATGGCAGGCGCGGCCAGCCGTTCCCGTAGAATTCCCCGCCATGGCCACCCTCAAGAACCTGTTCGACAACAATCGCGCCTGGTCGGAGCGCATGCGCCGCGTGGACCCGGAATTCTTCACCCGGCTGTCGCAGCAGCAGCGGCCCCGATATCTCTGGATCGGATGCTCCGACAGCCGCGTGCCCGCCAACGAGATCGTGGACCTCGCCCCGGGAGAGCTCTTCGTCCACCGCAACATCGCCAACGTGGTGGTGCACAGCGACCTCAATTGCCTGTCGGTGATGCAGTTCGCGGTGAAGGTGCTGCAGGTGGAGCACATCATCGTCTGCGGCCACTACGGCTGCAGCGGCGTGGCGGTGGCGCTGAAGGACGAGCGCGTGGGCCTCGCCGACAACTGGCTGCGTCACGTCCAGGACGTGCACGCCAGGCACGAGCCGCGGGTGGCGCGCGAGGAGGGCATCGGAGCGCGCATCGACCGGCTGTGCGAGCTGAACGTGATCGAGCAGGTGGGCAACGTATGCCAGACCACCATCGTGCGCGAGGCGTGGGAGCGCGGCCAGGAGCTCACCGTGCACGGCTGGGTCTACGGGCTCGAGGACGGGTTGGTGCGCGACCTTTCGACCAGCGTTTGCAGCCCGGCCGAGGTGGGCGCGGCGTACAAGGCAGCGCTGGCCGCCCTCTGAGGCGCGGCGGCCGGGCTGGAGCAACGGCCCTAGCGCGCCGGGTGCAGCTCGCCGTGGGTGGACACTGCGTCCATCACATGGCGCGGCAGCTCGAGGCCCTGCGCGGCATCCTCCACCGCGTGGATCGCGATCACCGGCGCGTACGAGCGCACCGCGCCGAACATGGTGGCGAACGACACGTCGGCCGCGTCGCGCCCGGTGCCGATGCGCACCAGGCCCGTGGCGGGCGAGATGCCGGTGGGATCGAAGATGTACCAGCGCTCGCCGAGGAACACTTCCACGTAGGCGTGGAAATCGGTGGGGCCCAGCTCCGGCATGGCGCCGTAGTCGATGCCGGTCACGAAGCGCGCCGGGATGTTGCAGGCGCGGCAGAGCGCGATCATCAGGTGCGAGAAATCGCGGCACACGCCGACCTGCTCGACCAGCGTGTCCACGGCCGCCGTGGAGACCGTGGAGCTGCCGCTGGTGAACATGGTGCGCTGGAATACCCAGTCCCGGATTGCCTGCGCCCGCCAGTAGCCCGGCCTCAAGTGCCCGAACTCGCGCGTGGCGAAGCGCCGCAGCCGGTCCGACTGGCAGTAACGGCTGGGGTAGATGTAGGGGAGGATCGCCGGGGTGAGCTTCGCGATCGGCACTTCCTGGATGCGGGCCGGCGACTCGAGGTGGTGGGCGATGTCGACGGTGGCGTCGTAGCGCACCTTGAGCGGCCCGGGCTGGGCGGTGAGGCGCAGGAAGCGCGTTCCCACCTGCGGGTCGACGTGCACGTCGGGCGTGATCGGCTGGGAGAGCACCAGGCTCTCCGAGGCGATCGTCTGCCACGGGGTTTGCGCCGCGTGGATGTTGAAGACGAAGTCGGCAGGGTTGTCCGCGACTTCGTAGGTGAGCTCGATGGAGAAGACGAGCCGGATCATTTTCCGGCCCGCCGCCTCAAATCTTCCGTCCGCGCATGAAATTCACCACGATGACGATCAGCGCGATCACCAGCAGGATGTGGATGAGGCCGCCCATGGTGTACGAGGTCACGAGACCCAGCAGCCAGAGGATGAGCAGGATGACGACGATGGTGTACAG
>JBBQBW010000133.1:0-6893 GCA_038318025.1 Burkholderiales bacterium
GATTGTTTCTCAAAAAAGCTTTTTAAGTTATTATAAATCCGAGTTTTTGCGGTCGAGTTTGGGGAGATTGGCCCCCCGGCGCCAGGGCAGGGGCCCTTGCGACGAGAGGCGGCGTCCAACAACAACCGGAAACGGGATGAGACAACAGGCGCACAGTAAACGGGAGGGCGGCCGGGCCAGGCCCGAGCCGACCGCGAACCTCTGGCGGAGGCGCGGGTGACCATTTCCCAATCGCTCCAGGCGGCCAGCCTTACCGATCCGGGCCGCGTCCGGGACCACAACGAGGACTGCATCGAGTCGCGACCGTCGATCGGCCTCTTCGTGCTCGCCGACGGCATGGGCGGCTACAACGCGGGCGAGGTGGCGAGCGGCATGGCCACGTCCCTCATCTCCGACGGGCTCGAGGAGGCCTGGGTCGCCAAGGACGTGGACCGCATGGGCCGCGACGAGGCCAAGGCGCTGTCGGTGAAGCTGATCGAGGAGCAGGTGGCGCGCTCCAACAGCGCCATCTTCACCACCTCGCAGAACAACCCCGAATGCGCCGGCATGGGCACCACCCTGGTGGTGTGCCTGTTCTACGACAATTTCCTCACCGTGGCGCACATCGGCGACTCGCGCCTTTACCGCCTGCGCGGCGAGACCATGGAGCAGGTCACGCGCGACCATTCGCTTCTCCAGGAGCAGCTCGACTCCGGCCTCATCACGCCGGAGGAGGCCAAGCTCTCGCAGAACAAGAACCTGGTCACCCGGGCCCTGGGCATCGACCCCACCGTGGAGACCGAGCTGCACGTCTACGAGACGCAGCCCGACGACACCTACGTGCTGTGCTCCGACGGGCTCTCCGACATGGTCGACGACGAGGAGATCCGCCTCACCCTCATCACGTTGAAGACCAATCCGAGCCTCACCGTGCAGCAGCTGGTCCAGGCCGCCAACGACAACGGCGGGCGCGACAACATTTCGGCGATGCTGATCCGCGTCGCCGAGCCTTTCGGCGTGCCGCGGGGATTCCTCGCGCGCCTCAAGGCTTTCTTCCGGTAATACCCAAGGAAAACGACCATGGCCAAGCTGATCCTCAGCGTCGACGGGCAGGTGCTCAAGGAGTTCACCCTCTCCAAGGAGCGGACCCTCATCGGGCGCAAAGCGCACAACGACATCCAGATCGACAACCTGGCCGTGAGCGGCGAGCACGCCGCGATCATCACGATCCTGAACGACTCCTTCATCGAAGACCTCGGCAGCACCAACGGCACGATGGTCAACGGCAAGCCGGTGAAGAAGCACTTCCTGCAGAACAACGACGTGGTCGAGATCGGCAAGCACAAGCTCAAGTACTTCAACGACGCCCCGGCCGCCGCCACCGCCGCCGACTTCGAGAAGACCATGATCATCCGCAACCCGGCCAAGGCCGCCCCGGCGCCCGCGCCCGCGCCCGCGCCGGCCGCCGCCGCGGACAAGTCCGACCGGACGGTCATGGAAACCCAGACCAACATGAAGGCGACGGCGCCGGCCTCCGATGCGGCCACCACCTCGCCGCCCGTTGCCCCGCCGCCCCGGCCGGCCGCACCCCCGCCGGCTCCCGCTCCCGCCCCCGCTGCGGCGCATGCAGCCGCGGCGCCCGCACCTGCCCCCGGCGGACTGCGCGAGGCCGCGATCCAGGTGCTGTCGGGAGCCGCCGCCGGCCGCACCCTCGACCTCACCAAGAACCTCACCACCATCGGCAAGCCCGGGCTGCAGGTCGCCGTCATCACCAAGCGGCCCAACGGGTACTTCATCACCCACGTGGAGGGCGCCACCTACCCCACGCTTAACGGGGCCTCCCTCGGGGCCCAGGCCCACCCGCTGAACGACCATGACCTGATCGAGATCGCGGGCGTCAAGATGGAGTTCTTCTACAAGCCATGACCCGGATTCGGGCGGCCGCCAGCCGCCCGAGCGCTCCGTCCGGGCCCCGCGCTTTTGCCGCGTGCAAAGTGTGGAATCGCGCACAGTTGCCGTGTTAGCGTGGAAACGATAATGGATCGGGAGCCCGGTCCCCAACGCGACCGGCAGCCGCACGTCGAAGGGCCGCCGGAAGCGGCCCTCCGCGCCGCGAGGGACATCAAAATGAGGGTGAGGGTGTTGGGCTGCAGCGGCGGCATCGGCGGGAGCCTGCGCACGACCGCGATGCTGGTGGACGACGACGTGTTGGTCGACGCCGGCACCGGCGTGGGCGACCTCTCCCTCGAGAGCCTCGCCAAGATCGACCACATCTTCGTCTCCCACTCCCACCTGGACCACGTGGCGAGCATCCCCTTCCTGGTGGATACCGTGTGCTGGATGCGGCGCAGCCCCATCGTCGTCTACGGCATCAAGGAAACCCTCGACATCCTGCGCGCCCACCTTTTCAACTGGCGCATCTGGCCCGATTTCACCCAGATCCCCGACGCCGAGAAGCCCTTCATGGTCTACCGCGAGATTCTTACGGGCGAAACCGTGCACCTGGGCTCCCGGCGCATTACCGCCATCCCGGCCAACCACACCGTCCCCGCGGTGGGGTACTCTCTTGAAGCACCCGGCGGGGCGCTGATCTACAGCGGCGACACGGCGTCCAACGACGCCCTGTGGCAGGTGGTCAACGCCACGCCGAACCTGAAGTACCTGATCATCGAGACCGCCTTCTCGAACAAGGAGCGCGACATCGCCCTCGCCTCGAAGCACCTTTGCCCCCAGATGCTCGCCGAGGAGCTGGAGAAGATGCGCGTGTCCCCCGAGGTGTTCATCACCCACCTCAAGCCCGGGGAGGGCGCCCTCACGATGCGCGAGGTGAGCCAGGCGGCGGGAAGGTGGCGCCCGCGGATGCTGGAGAACAACCAGGAATTTTCGCTGTAGCAACCCCAACTCATTGCAGGTGTAACCATGAGCGCAGTCCTCGAACCCAAGATGACGTCGTCCACCAACGTGGCCGACATGAGTGTCAAGCTCGCCTTCTCGAAGAAGCTGCAGGCGGTGACCAACCGCGTGCACTCCACTTCGAACATCGACGAGATCATCCTCGACGTCTCTCGTGACATCTGCCAGCTGTTCGAGGCCGACCGGATGACGGTCTACATCGTGAGCGAGGACGCGAGCTCCATCGTCTCCAAGGTGAAGACGGGGCTCAACTCCTTCAAGGACATCAAGCTGCCGATCTCGGAGTCGTCGCTCGCCGGCTTCTGCGCGATGAACAAGCGGCACATGAACATCAAGGACGTCTACGACGACAACGAGCTCAAGCAATACTCGCCGAACCTGTCGTTCCTGAAGGCCGTGGACCAGCGCACCGGCTACCGCTCCAGGCAGATGATGATCGCCCCGATCCTGGGGGGCGACTCCGGCACCGACCTGATGGGGGTGATCCAGCTCATCAACAACCTGTCGGGCCAGCCGTTCTCCTCGCTGCAGGAGGAGGGGGTGGTGGAGCTCTCCAAGACGCTCGCCATCGCCTTCCGCGTGCGCCAGCAGATGCCGGGCTCGGTGCAGTCGAAGTTCGAGTACCTGGTGATCGACAATGTGATCGCGGCGGGCGAGCTGGACCTCGCCACCAAGGCCGCGCGGCGCAAGAACAAGAACGTCGAGGAGATCCTGATCGACGAGTTCCAGGTGAAGCTGCCGGCGATCGGCGCGGCGCTGGCCAAGTACTTCGGCGTCGAGTACGAGGCCCACAAGTCCGACCGCATCAAGCCGCCGGACCTGCTGAAGAACATCAAGCGCGACTACGCGGTGCTGAACCACTGGGTGCCGCTGGAGGACTCCAAGGCGGGCGTGGTGGTGATGTCCACCGACCCGGAGCGCGTGCGCAGCTCGCGCATGGTCGAAAACGTGTTCCCGCGCTCCAAGATCCTGTTCAAGGTCACCACCGAGCGCGACTTCAAGCTCACCCTCGACCACTTCTTCGGCGCCGAGGGCACGGCCGGCAGCGGCGAGTCGATCGGTGACCTCCTCTCGAGCCTGGACGACGACGAGGACGGCCTGGGCGCCGTCAGCGCCGACGAGGTTTCCGCCGCCGCCGACAACGAGCTGGTGAAGCTCGTGAACAAGATCATCGTCGACGCCTACAACCAGGGCGCCTCCGACATCCACGTGGAGCCGCTTCCGGGCAAGGGCAAGACGGGTATCCGTTTCCGCAAGGACGGCACGCTGGTGAACTACATCGAGGTACCGGCGGCGTACCGCAACCCGCTCACGACGCGCCTGAAGATCATGTGCGACCTGGATATCTCCGAGAAGCGTCGTCCCCAGGACGGCAAGATCAAGTTCAAGAAGTACGGCCCGCTGGACATCGAGCTGCGGGTGGCCACGATCCCCACCTCCGGCGGCGTCGAGGACGTGGTGATGCGCATCCTCGCGGCGGGCGAGCCGATCCCGCTCGACAAGCTGGGGGTTCTGCCGATCAACATGGAGCGCCTGAAGGGATGCATCTCCAAGCCCTACGGCCTCTTCTTCGTCTGCGGCCCGACCGGCTCCGGCAAGACCACGACGCTGCACTCGGTGCTGGGGTCCCTCAATGACGAGGAGACCAAGATCTGGACCGCGGAGGACCCGGTCGAGATCACGCAGAAGGGCCTGCGCCAGTGCCAGATGAACCCCAAGGCGGGGCTCAATTTCGCCAACGCGATGAAGGCATTCCTGCGAGCGGACCCGGACATCATCATGGTGGGCGAGATGCGCGACAAGGAAACCGCGTCCATCGGCATCGAAGCCTCCCTCACGGGCCACCTCGTGTTCGCCACCCTGCACACCAACTCGGCGCCGGAATCGATCATCCGGCTCCTCGACATGGGCATGGACCCGTTCAACTTCGCCGACGCCCTGCTGGGCATCCTCGCGCAGCGCCTGGCCAAGCGCCTGTGCAAGTGCAAGGAGGCCTATACGCCGGATGCGACCGAGGTGAAGCACTTCCTCACCGAATATTGCGGGGAGCTGGTGAACACGCCGGACTTCAAATCCGACCCCAACGGCAGCTACAAGAAGGTGTTCGAGCGGCTGCAGAAGGACTACGGCTTCGGCAAGCCCGATTTCAAGCTGATGAAACCCAAGGGCTGCGACGTCTGCGGCGGCAGCGGCTACAAGGGTCGCGCGGGCCTGCACGAGCTGCTGGTGGGCACCGATCCGATGAAGAAGCTGATCCAGGAGCACGCGCGTGTGGCCGACATGCTCGCCTTGGCGCTCGCCGACGGGATGCTCACCCTCAAGATGGACGGCATGGAGAAGGTGCTGCAGGGCGTGACCGACATGGCGCAGGTCCGGGCGGTCTGCATCAAGTGACCGCGCGCGCCGAGACCGAGAGCGCCGTGCGAGCCGAGGCGACGGGAATTTCCGCCGCCGTGGCGCGCTCGGCGATCGACCTCGGCCGCTCGCTGGAGAGCCAGTTCCTCTCCAAGCTCGAGTACCTGAACGCGATCGGCATCGCGCTCTCGCAGGAGCGCGACATCAACACGCTCCTCGAGACGATCCTGATCGCGGCAAAGAACCTCACCCACGCCGACGGGGGCACGCTGTACCGGGTGGTGGGCGGAAAGCTCCAGTTCGAGATCGTGCGCACCGATTCGCTGTCGATCGCGATGGGCGGCACCTCCGGCAACGCGGTGCCGTTCTACCCGATCCCGCTGCACGACAAGGACGGCAAGCCCAATTACAGCATGATCGCCGCCTACGCGGCGCTCACCCACAAGACCGTCAACGTGGCCGACGCGTACACCCAGGAAGGCTTCGACTTCTCGGGTACGCGCAACTTCGACAAGCGCACCGGCTACCGCTCCACCTCGTTCCTCACCGTGCCGATGAAGAATCACGAGGGCGAGGTGATCGGGGTGCTGCAGCTGCTGAACGCCATCGACGGCGCGGGCCAGGTCACGACCTTCGGCGAGCAGGACCAGCGCCTGGCCGAGTCGCTCGCCTCCCAGGCCGCCATCGCCCTCACCAACCGGCTGCTGATCCAGCAGATGGAGGTGCTGTTCGAGTCGCTGATCGAGCTGATCAACACCGCGATCGACGACAAGAGCCCGTACACGGGCGGCCACTGCAAGCGCGTCCCGGTGCTCACCATGATGCTGGCCGAGGCCGCGCACCAGGCGGGCGCCGGTGCCATGGCTGCCTTCCGCATGACCGAGAAGGACCGCTACGAGCTCAAGATCGCGGGCCTGTTGCACGACTGCGGCAAGATCACCACCCCGGTGCACGTGGTCGACAAGGCGACCAAGCTGCAGACCATCTTCGACCGCGTGGCGCTGGTCGCCACCCGCTTCGAGGTGCTGAAGCGCGAGGCCGAGGTCGAGATGCTGCGCGCGAAGCTGGGCGCGTTGGAAGTGGGCGACGAGGAGAGCGCCCGCCGCGCTGAGGAAGCCTACGCCGCCAGGGTGCGCCAGTACGACGACGACCGCGAGTTCCTGCGCCGCACCAACGTGGGCAGCGAGCGGATGCGCGCCGAGGACCAGGCGCGCATCTCGCAGATCGCCCGCTACACCTGCACCAACGAGCGCGGCGAGGTCGACCGCTTCCTCTCCAAGGATGAAGAGGACAACCTCAACATCGCCTACGGAACGCTGTCGGGCCCGGAGCGCGAGATCATCAATCACCACATCGTCGCCACCATCAAGATGCTCGAGGCGCTCCCCTGGCCGCGGCACCTCACCAACGTTCCGGAATATGCCGGCGGCCACCATGAGCGCATGGACGGCAAGGGCTACCCCAAGGGCCTTACGCGCGAGCAGATGAGCGTGCAGGCGCGCGTGATGGGCATCGCCGACATCTTCGAGGCGCTCACCGCCAAGGACCGGCCGTACAAGCCGGGCAAGACCCTTTCCGAGTCGCTCGCCATCCTCGGCAAGATGAAGCAGGGCGGGCACATCGACCCGGACCTCTTCGACATCTTC
>JBBQBW010000134.1:0-6847 GCA_038318025.1 Burkholderiales bacterium
TGCAGATGGCCTCGGGCAAGCGGGTGCGGCCGTACATCGCCGCGCCCAACGAGATCGAGGCGGCGCTGGAGCGCCTCTACGGCGGCGGGCGCTCGTCGATGGGCGCCATCGTCGACAACATCACCACCCGCGACGACGACCAGGACCTGGGCGACGTCGAGCACCTGAAGGACCTCGCTTCCGAGGCGCCGGTCATCCGGCTGGTGAACCTGGTGCTCACCAAGGCGCTCGAGTCGCGCGCGTCCGACATCCATATCGAGCCGTTCGAGAACCGGCTGATCGTGCGCTACCGTATCGACGGCGTGCTCCACGAGACCGAATCGCCGCCCCGGCGCCTGTCGGCCGCGATGATCTCGCGGGTGAAGATCATGGCGGCCCTCGACATCGCCGAGCGCCGGCTGCCCCAGGACGGACGCATCAAGCTGCGCATCCAGGGCAAGGAGATCGACCTGCGCGTCTCGACGGTGCCGACGATGCACGGCGAGAGCGTCGTGATGCGAATCCTCGACAAGGGCGGCGTGCCGCTCAATTTCGAGTCGTTGGGCTTCGAGGGCAAGCCCCTGGAGCGCTTCATCGCGGTGCTGGACCAGCCCCACGGCATCCTGCTCGTTACCGGCCCCACCGGCTCGGGCAAGACCACCACGCTCTACACGGCGCTCGACCGGCTGAACAAGCCCGACGTGAAGATCGTGACGGTGGAAGACCCGGTCGAGTACCAGATGCCCGGCATCAACCAGATCCAGGTGAAGCCGCAGATCGACTTGACCTTCGCCAACGCGCTGCGCTCCATCGTGCGCCAGGACCCGGACATCATCATGGTGGGCGAGATCCGCGACGGCGAGACGGTGAGCATCGCCATGCAGTCGGCGCTCACCGGCCACATGGTGCTCTCGACCATCCACACCAACGATGCCCCCTCGACCGTGAGCCGGCTCCTCGACATGGGCGCCGAGGACTACCTCCTCACCTCCACGGTGAACGGCATCCTTGCCCAGCGCCTGGTGCGCACACTCTGTCCCAAGTGCCGCACGCCCTACAAGGCGCTGCCCGAGGTGGTCGACCAGATGAACCTCAAGCGCTACGTCCCGACCGGGGACGTGACGCTCTTCCACCCGGTGGGCTGCGACGAGTGCGCCGGCACCGGCTATTGGGGCCGCATCTGCATCATCGAGATGCTGGTGATGACCGACCACCTGCGCTCGCTGATCATGCGGCACTCGACAGCGGGCGAGCTGCGCCAGGCCGCCATCGAGGAAGGCATGGAAACGATGTACGAGAACGGGCTGAGGAAGTCGCTCGCCGGCATCACCACCATCGAGGAAGTCCTGCGCGTCACGCGCGAGGATTAGTCCGGGTGCCCTTCTACCAATACAAGGCGGTGTCGCCCGGAGGCGAGGTCCAGGAGGGCGTCCTCGAGGCCTCCAGCACCCCGGCGGCGGTGGCGCGCCTGCAGGCGATGGGCTTCATCCCGATTCGCGCCGAGGAAGCCGGCGCCGCGCGCGCGGTGCACGCACCGGGCAAGCGCCGGCTCTTCGACCGCCGCGGCATCAACGAGAACGACATCGGCATCCTCACCCGGGAGCTCGCCACGCTCCTCAAGGCGGGGCTGCCGCTCGACCGCAGCTTCGAGATCCTCATCAACCTCGCCTCGAGCCCCAAGGTGAGCGAGCTGCTGGTGCGGCTGCGCAACGACGTGCGCGGCGGCGCCTCGCTCTCCAAGGCCCTCGAAGCGCAGCGCGGCGTGTTCTCGCGCTTCTTTATCAACATGATTCGCGCGGGCGAGGCGGGCGGAAGCCTCCCCGCGGTGCTGGTGCGGCTCGCCGAATTCATGGAGCGCGCCAAGGCGATGCGCGCCACCGTGACCTCCGCCCTCATCTACCCAGCCATCCTCACCACGGTGGCGCTCGCATCGGTGGTGATCCTGCTGCTCGCGGTGGTGCCGAAGTTCAAGCCGATCTTCGAGCAATCGGGCAAGGCGCTGCCGTTCGTGACCCAGCTGGTGGTGGGCGCCGCCGACCTTCTCAAGAACTACTGGTGGGCGATCCTGCTCGGCATCGTGGCGCTGGTGTACCTCGCGATCAAGCGCTACCAGGATCCGGTGGCGCGCTTCAACTGGGACCGCCGCATGCTCTCGCTGCCGCTGGTGGGCGACCTGGCCGGCAAGATCGAGATGGCGCGCTTCTCGCGCACCCTGGGCACGCTGCTCGGCAACGGCGTCGCGCTGGTGGGGGCGCTCACGATCGTGCGCGACACCATGGGCAACGGCTGGATGGCCGAGGCCGTGGGCCAGGTGGCGCGCGAGCTGAAGGAAGGCCGCGGCCTCGGCCGCCCGATGATGGAGACCGGGCGGTTCCCGATGCTCGCGGTGCACATGATCATGGTGGGCGAGGAGACCGGGCGCCTGGACGAGATGCTGATGCAGGTCGCCGAGACCTACGACGTCGAGGTCGACCAGGCGATCAAGAAGCTCCTCGCGGTGCTGGAGCCCGCGATGATCCTCATCATGGCGGTGATGGTGGGGGCGATCATCCTGTCGATGCTCACCGCGATGCTGACCATTTACGACCTGCCCTTCTAGGGCGGGTCATTACGGAGAAACCGATGCAAGCAACCCATATCGCCCGGCGCAGCCGCGGCTTCACCCTCCTCGAGCTGGTGATCGTGCTGATCATCCTTGGCACCATCATGGCGTTCCTGGCACCCCGCATCTTCGGCAACGTCGAGAGGGCGAACCAGCAGCTCGCCAAGGCCAAGATGGAGCAGCTCTCGGGCCAGCTCGAGATCATGCGGCTCGAGGCGGGCCGTTATCCCAACACGCAGGAGGGGCTGCGGGCGCTGCTGGAGAAGCCTTCCGGCATGGAGCGATGGAACGGCCCCTACGTGAAGGATGCCGGGCAGCTGAAGGACCCGTGGGGCAACGACTTCAAGTACACCGCTCCGGGCGCCAGCAAGCCCTTCGACATCGTCTCGCTCGGCGCCGACGGCCGGGATGGCGGCGAGGGCGAGAACAAGGACATCGCGAACTAGGCCCCCGCCATGGCGCGATCGCCCCGCGAGTCCGGCTTCACGATGCTGGAGATGATCCTGGTGCTGGTTCTCGGCGCCGGGATCCTCGCCGTGGTGATC
This sequence comes from Burkholderiales bacterium, assembly GCA_038318025.1. Classification (GTDB taxonomy): domain Bacteria; phylum Pseudomonadota; class Gammaproteobacteria; order Burkholderiales; family Usitatibacteraceae; genus Usitatibacter. Next base: position 3,127 of record JBBQBW010000134.1, read on the forward strand.
GGCCTCGCGCCGAAAGGCGCATCGAGTGCGGATCTGAAGGCCTCGGCCCGCGCCCTCGCTTCGGGCCTGCGCCAGGCCCAGAGCACCGCGATGGTCACGCGCCGCGACACCACCCTCACCGTAGACATGGAATCCCGCGAATTCAACTTCACCGGCAGCCACCGGGCCCACGTGTTGCCCACCGGCATCGATCTCAAGCTCCTCACCGCGCAGACCGAGGTGGAGAGCGAGCGCAAGGGCGCGATCCGCTTCTACCCCGACGGCAGCTCCACCGGCGGGCGCATCACCGTGGCCGCGGGCGAGCGCCACTACTTCGTCGACGTCGACTGGCTCACCGGCCGCGTGGCGATCAACGAATGACGGCGCGCCGCAACCAGGCGGGGTTCACGCTGCTCGAGGTGGTGGTCGCCTTCGTGCTGCTCGCCCTCACGCTCGTCACCGTGTTCCAGATCTTCTCCACCGGGCTGTCCCGCGCCGGGGACCTGGACGAGCATTCGCGGGCGCTGGTGCTGGCGCAGTCCCGGCTTGCCGTGGTCGGCGTCGAGGAGAAGCTCGAGCGGCCCACGGAAACCAGCGGTGAGACCGAGGACCGCAAGTACCGCTGGACCCTCTCGGTGCAGCCCTACGAGGAGCCGCTCGAGCCGGGCGCCCAGGCGCCCCAGGCGTCGCTCTCGATGTACCGGGCCGACGCGGTGGTGGCCTGGAAGTCCGTCGACGGCCGCGAGCGCAACCTGAAGCTCTCGACCGTCGTGCTGGGGAGCAAGCTCTGAAGCGCGCCGCGCAATCGGGCTTCACGCTGATCGAGCTGGTGCTCGCGGTGGCGCTGCTGGCCGCGATGCTCGGCATGGCGTGGGGCGGGTTCTCCTTCGCGCTGCGCGCCTGGGACGCGGGCGAGAACGGCGGCCACCGCGCCGCCGACGTGCGGCTCGCCGAGAGCTTCCTGCGCCGCGAGATCGCCGAGATATTTCCGATGCGGTTCAAGGACCCGATGACCCTCAAGTTCGCCTTCGAGGGGGGCGGCAAGCAGATGAAGTTCGTCTCGGCGCGCCCGCCGGGGATCACCGCGCCGGGGCTTTCGCTGGTGTCGCTCGAGCTGCAGGATGCCGCCGAGAGGAAGGGCGTGAACCTGGTCATGCGCCGCGCCCCTCCCGACGACGATGCGAAGGATTTCTCCCCCCTCGAAGCCGCACCGCCCTCGGTGCTCATTCCGGGGCTGCAGAGCGTGGAGTTCGCCTATTTCGGCAGCGACAGCGATCTCAACCCGCCCACCTGGACCGAGACCTGGACCCTGCCCGGGCGCATGCCGCTGCTGGTGCGGGTGAAGCTGGTGGGGGCCAACGGCGTGGCGCTGCCGGACCTGGTGACGCGCCTCGTCCTGGCCGAAGAGGCGGGCTGCCTGGAAAACACCTTCCAGCGCGTCTGCCGTCCCAGGAGGCCGATGCCATGAAGCCCCAGCGGGGTGTGGCGATGGTGATCGTGATGTGGCTCGCCACGTTGCTCGCGGTGGTCGCCTCGAGCTTCCTGTACGCCTCGCGCACCGATGCCCTGGTGGTGCGCAACTCGATCTCCATCGCCCGCGCCGAGGCGATCGCCGACGCGGCGGTGTACCGCGCGCTCTACGACGCCAACCGCATCGACGTGGGCTCCCCGGGGGTCTGGAAGCGCGACGGCGCGGTCAATGCCTGGAGCTTCGACGGGGGCGCGGTGCGCGTCGAAGTGCGCGACGAGTCTGCTAAAATCGACATCAATACCGCATCCGATGCGCTCCTCAAGGGCTTGCTGCTGTCGCTGGGCCTGCCGGAGGAAGAAGCCATCGGGCTCCTCGATGCGATTCTCGACTGGCGTGATCCCGATTCGCTCAAGCGGATCAAGGGCGCCGAGGAATCGGATTACAAGGCGGCGGGGCTCGCGTACCGTCCCGCCAACGCCCAATTCCAGGCCATCGAGGAGCTCCAGCTGGTGCTCGGCATGCGTCCCGACCTTTTCCGCCGCGTGGCTCCCATGATCACCGTCGATTCCCGCCAGAACGGGATCAATCCCGCGACCGCCTCGCGCGAGGTGCTGCAGGCGATCCCCAACCTTCCCGCCGAGGCGCTGGAGCGATTCCTGCGGCTGCGCGAAACCGCGCGCGAGCGACGCGAGTCGATTCCGTTCTTTCCGGAGGCCGGCCCCTACGCGTCGCCCGCCAGCGCGCTGGTGACCTCGGTACGCGCCCAGGTGGCCCTCGAGGATGGAACCGCCTTCGTTCGCGACGCGGTGCTGATGGTGAAGCCGGGCGGCCGCCGCCTGGTCACCCCGCTGGTGTGGCGCCAGTCCCCCGCGCCCGACAGCCCCCCCTCCGATCCCGCCGCGGAAGCGGCGCTGCAACCGGTGTCTCGATGATGGCTTCACCCGCCGAAATGCCGCTGCGGCCCCCGCAGCCCGAATGGCAGCGCCGCCTCGCCCGCGGCTGGCGCTGGTGGACCGGCGAGCTGGCGGCGGTTGGCCGCGATCGCCTGGGCGACATGGTGCAGGCCGCGCGCGCGCCGCTGGTGTCGCTGCAGGGCGAGTCGCTGGTGCTGCTGGAGCGCCGCGAGAATCGCCTCGAGGAGGGGACGCGCCTGCAGATGGAAGGCCTCGACCTCGAGGGACGGCGCAAGGCGCTCGCGGAGCTGCTCGCCCGCGCCGGCGAGGACGCCCGTCGCGTCCGCCTGGTGCTGGCGCGGGACGAGGCGCTGCTGCGCCGCGTGGCGCTGCCGCTCGCGACCGAGGAGAACCTGGCCCAGGTGCTCGGGTTCGAGATGGACCGCCTCACGCCGTTCGCCGCCGACGACGTGTACTTCGGCAACCGGGTGGCGGGCCGGGATGGCGCCGCCGAGAGGATCGACGTGGACCTCGCGGTCGCGAGGCGCGAGCTGGTGGATGCGCGCATCGCCCGCCTGGCGGAGATCGGCGCGGTCGTCCACGGCGTGGTGCTGCACGACGATGCCGCGCGCAACCAGAAGCCCATCGACCTCATGCCCGAGCCGCGCCGCGGCGAGCGCGAGGGCGGCGATGCGCGTCTCATCCGCCGGACGCTCGCCGGCGTGGTGGTGCTGCTGGCCGTGGTCGCGATCGGGCTTCCGGTGTGGCAGAAGCGCGAGACGGTGGTGGCGATGCTTCCGGTCGTGGAGAAGGCGCGCCTCGAGGCGGAGGGCACCAGCAAGCTCGCCAACGAGCTGGAGAAGCTCGCCGCCGACTACAACTTCCTCCTCACCCGCAAGCATTCGAACCCACCCGCGCTGGCCTATGTGGAGGAGATGTCGCGCCTGCTTCCCGACCAGACCTGGGTGTCGCAGCTCGACCTGCGCTCCACCGGCAAGGTGCGCGAGCTGCAGATCCAGGGGGAGAGCACGTCGTCCTCCAAGCTGATCGAGCTCCTCGAGCAGTCGACGCTGGTGCAGAACGCCGCCCCGCGCGGGGTCGTGACGCGCGGAATGATGCCCGGCACCGAGCGTTTCCTCATCGCCGCCGAGGCGAAGGCGGCACCCTTGCCGGAGAAGCAGCTCGCCGCGTCGCTGCCGGTCCTGGTCACGCCGGCCCCGCCCACGCCGGCCGCGCCGCTGCCCCCGAAGGCCGCCGAGGTGAAACCGGTGGATCCCAAGGCGGCCGCGGTGAAGCCGGTCGACACGAAACCGGCCGCCCCGCCGCCCGTGGACCCGAAAGCCGCCGCGCCCCTGCCCACGCCTCCCAAAACTCCTCC
>JBBQBW010000135.1:0-6830 GCA_038318025.1 Burkholderiales bacterium
CCCGGGCCCCTGCGGCAGGTATACGTCCACCGCGAGGCGAACGCCGTCACGCATCGCAACGTAGAGGGAGAACGGCAGCGCCGGCAGCGCATGCTCCGCCGGCCGCGAGGCCAGGTAGGCGCTCGGCGTCACCTTCCACGCCTTCGAATGTTCGTCGCTGTCGGACACGTGCCCTGCCTCCCCAGTCTCTGGTTCTAAGCCTTACCAGGCGAGCGCGTAGCACTCCCGGCGCGGGTCGGCGCTCGCGTGGTTGAGGCCCGTGCCCGGGTCGCGCATCACCGCGCAGACGCCGCCGCCCGCCGCCGGGAAGCGCGCCCACGGATCGATGCGGTGCCCCATGTCGCGCAGCGGGGCCATCACCGCCTCCTCGATGCCGCCCTCGACGCACAGCGCGCCGGGCACGTAGTCGTGGGGCGCGAACGAGTTGGGGAAGTTCATGCTCCAGGCGCGCGGCATCTCGATCGCCTTCTGCAGCGGCATGCCGAACTCGACCACGTTCAGGAACACCTGCAGCATCGCCTGCATCTGCACGTCGCCGCCGGGAGTGCCCAGCGCCATGAACGGCTCGCCCCCGCGCGTGATGAGCGCTGGCGCGGGCGTAAGCCGCGGCCGCTTGCCCGGCGCCACCACCGAGGGGTGCGCGGGATCGAGGCGCGATTGCGAGCCGCGCGAGGACACGGCGAGGCCGGTGCCGGGGATCAACGGCGTGTCGTGGGTGTTGTCGCTCAGCGTGCCCGAATAGACGTTGCCGTCGCGATCGATCACCGAGCAGTAGATGGTGTCCGGCGCCGTGGCCATCGCCTTGCCGGGCGCGCGGCGCAGGGCCGCGAGGTGCGCGAGGCCCAGGCCCTCGGAGCCCGCGGGCCGTCCCGGGGGCGGCATCTGCCCGAAGGCGCGCTGGCGATCGATGCGCGCGCGTTGGGCCTTCGCATACTCCTCCGAGAGCAGGCCCTCGACCGGCACGTGGACGAACTTCGGATCGCCGAGGTAGGCCTCGCGATCGGCGAACGCGAGGTTGAACGCCTCGGCCACCACGTGCAGGTAGACCGGCGTGTTGTGGCCCAGCTTCGCCACCTCCATGCCGCGCAAGGTGGCCAGCGCCTGCAGCAGCGTGAGCCCCTGGCACCAGGCCTGGTTCGCATGCACCTCGTAGTCGCCGTAGCGCACCGAAAGGCTCGCTTCGATCGGCACGCGGAAGCCGGCGAGGTCGTCGCGGGTCATGAACCCGCGGTGGGCCTGGTGGTAGGCGTGGATCGCCTGCGCCACCGGGCCCTTGTAGAAGTGGTCGTGCGCCGCGTCGAGCCCGGCCTCGCGCCCTGCGGCACGCTCCGACGCGTCGATCATCCCCTGGAGGGTGCGGCCCAGGTCCTCCTGCCGGAAGAGCTCCCCCGGCTGCGGCGCACGCCCGTTCGGCAGGAACACCGCCGCGCTCGCGGGCCAGCGGGCATAACTCGCGGCATCCGCCGCGATGCTGTTGGCGAGCTTCGCGTACAAACCGAAGCCGCCCGCCGCGAGCTCGGCCGCGGGACGGGCGGCGCGCGCGAACGAGATGGTGCCGAAGCGGCGCAGCGCCTCGATGTGGGTCGCAGGCGCCGCGGGGATCACGGTGCGCAGCAGCCCCTCGGGGATCGCCTCGCCACCCTCGGCGCGCAGGCGATCGATGTCGGTGGAAGCGGGCCAGTAGCCCAGGCCCGCGAGGCTCGTGACGGTGCGGTCGGCGGCCCGGTAGACCAGCGTCGGCGCGACCCCCGCGAAGCTCACGATGTCGGGCTGCAGCACGGCGAGCGCCATGGCGGCGGTCACGCCCGCGTCCACCGCGTTGCCCCCCTCGTCCAACACGCGCGCGGCCGCGAGCGCGGCCAGGTAATGGCCGCAGGCCACGGCGTAGTGCCGCCCCATGAGCGTCGGGCGGAAGCTCTCCGCGGGCGCGCTCAGCTTGTACGACGGCTTGGCCTCGATGTCAGCCTCCGGTCTTCGCGCGATGCAGCTCCAGCTGGACCTGCACCGTGTATTCGTAGAGCTTGCGGTACATCGCCTCGATCACCCCCGCATCGTATCCCGCTTCTCCGGCCCAGCGGCGCCGGTCGGCGAAGAACCGGTCCCAGTGGTCCGGGTTGCGGATGCTCTCCTCGTCGGGCTTGTAGCGCACCGCCTCGCGCACGTAGTCGAGGCGCTGTCCGAGCATGCGGATGATCTCGTGGTCGAGCTCGCTCACGGCGGCACGGATCTGCGCCATGTCGCCGCAATCCTCCGGCGCCGGGATCGTCATCGCTGCAGCTCGATGCCCTTGTCGCGCACCACCTCACCCAGCCGGGTGCCCTCGGACCTGAGGAACTCGGCGAACTGCGCCGGATCGCGGAACTCGGTCTCGACGCCCATGGAGAACGCCTTCTCCTGGAACGCCGTCGAGTTGCCGATCTTCTGCAGCTCGGCGGCGAGCTTCTGGCGCGCGGCGGCCGGCACGCCGCGGGGCGTGACGAAGCCGTACCAGTTGCCGGCGTGCAACCCCTGGATGCCCTGCTCCGCCATCGTCGGCACGTCGGCGATGGTGTGCAGCCGCTTGGGGCCCGCGACGCCGAGGATCTTCACCTTGCCGCTTTTGCGATGGGGTTCGACGTTGTAGGCGTTGACGAACGCGATGTCGACCTGGCCGCCGATCAGTGCATTCACCGCCGGCGCGACACCCTGGAACGGCGCATGGATATAGCTGGTGCCGGTGAGCTTCTCGAAGGTGGCGAGGCCCAGGTGCGACGTGCTGCCGACGCCGTAGCTCGCGGCCGTCACCTTCCCCGGGTTCGCCTTCGCGTAGGCCACCAGCTCCGGCACGCTGTTGGGCGGCAGATCGCCGCGCGTCGCCAGCACGAAGGAGACCCGCGCCACCATCGCCACCGTGTCGAAGTCCTTGAGCGGGTCGTACTGCAACGGCTTGTACACCGAGGGATTGATCGCGTGGGTCTCGGCCGTGACCGCGAGGATGCCGTAGCCGTCGGGCGCCAGCGCCATCGCCGCCTGGGTGCCGATGATGCCGTTGGCCCCGCCCTTGTTCTCCACCACCACGGGCTGCGAGATCGAGCGTCCCAGCTGGTCGGCGGTGAAGCGCGCCAGCGTGTCGGTCACTCCACCCGGCGGCCAGGGCACGATCAACTTCATCGGCTTGTCGGGGTATTCGGCCAGCAGCGGCAGGGCCAGGGCGAGAAGCCCGGCGCTAAAACCAAGGATGCATCCACGTCGTGTGTTCATCGAACCTCCGGTGCATGGGCGAGGGAAAGGTGTTGCCGTACATGGTCGGCGAAACTGCGGCGCACTATCAGCTCGATGTCGCCATTGTCGAGCGGGCGCAGCAGGACGGCGGCATGGGCGAATCGCGTCTGGACGCATTGGCCGGGGCCGAGCGCGCGTGGGTCGAGGTCCAGCGGGCATTCACTCGCGAGCGCCCCGCGCGCCGTGGCCGCTGGGAGCACCAGGACCTCGTTGCCCGCCCCCACCTCGGTCACGGCGGCGAACATTCCCGCCAGCGCATTCTTCAGCGACCGTGCCAGTGCTGCCGAGTCGCCCGTGGCCAGCAGCCATTCGTCGGGGCCGAGCCAGCAGGCCACGTGGCCACCGCCGCTCGCGGTGGTATTGGCGGCCCGCGGCAGCTCGAAACCCAGGACGCCGCGAACCGCCGCGAGGAACCCATCCCCGAAAGGATCGCCCCGCAGGTTGATGTGTTCAGGCACTCTGGCGTGCTCCCTCGGGATCGACGAACACCGGGCTCGCGATGGTGGCCCGCAGCACGCGGCCATCGGCGAGCGGCAGCTCGACCTTCTCTCCCATGCGGTTGCGCCCGTCCTTCACCAGCGCCATCGCGATCGAGCGCTGGAGGAAGGCGCTGTAGTAGCTCGAGGTCACGTGGCCCAGCATCGGCACCGGCACCGCGGCGCGCGCGTCACTCACCACCTGCGCGCCTTCGGGCAGCACGGTGGCGGGCTCCTCGGCGAGCAGGCCCACCAGATGCTTGCGGTCGCCGCGGCTCGTGTCCGGGCGCAGCAGCGAGCGGCGCCCGAGGAAATCCTTGCCCTTGGCGACGATCCAGTCCATGCCCAGGTCCAGGGGAGTTACCGAGCCGTCGGTGTCCTGGCCCACGATGATGAAGCCCTTCTCCGCGCGCAGTACGTGCATGGTTTCGGTGCCATAGGGAGTAATGCCGAAGGGCTCGCCGGCCGCCCACAGCGCATCCCACATCGCGCTCGCCTGGTCGGCGCGCACGTTGACCTCGTAGGCGAGCTCGCCGGAGAAGCTGATGCGCATGACGCGCGCCGGAATGCCCGCCACCGTACCTTCCTTGCAGGACATGAACGGGAACGCCTCGGGGGAGAAGTCCACGTCCTGGCACACGGCCTGCAGCACCGCGCGGCTCTTCGGGCCCACCACGGCGGCGGTCGCGAAATGCTCGGTGACCGAGGTGAGGTAGACCTTGAGGTGCGGCCACTCGGTCTGCAGCCAGCGCTCGAGCCAGGTCATCACCCGAGCCGCGCCGCCCGTGGTGGTGGTCATCAGGAAATGGTTGTCGCCGAGGCGCGTGGTGACGCCGTCGTCCATCACCATGCCGTTCTCGTCGAGCATCAGGCCGTAGCGGCACTTGCCGACGCCGAGCTTCCCCCAGGCGTTGGTGTAGACCCTGTTGAGGAAGGCCGCGGCATCGGGGCCCTGGATGTCGATCTTGCCGAGCGTCGATGCATCCATCATCGCCACGGCATTGCGCGCGGCGAGGCTCTCGCGGTTGACCGCCGCGTGCAGGTCCTCGCCGGTTTTCGGGAAATACCACGGGCGCTTCCACTGACCCACGTTCTCGAACAGCGCCCCGTGCGCCACGTGCCAGCCGTGGAGCGTCGTGGTGCGGATCGGCTCGAACCGGTCGCCCAGCTCGTGCCCCGCGAGCGCGCCGAAGGTGACCGGCGTGTAGTTGGGGCGGAAGGTCGTGGTGCCGGTGGCCGCGATCGACTGTCCCAGCTCGTGCGCCAGGATCGCCATGCCGTTGATGTTGCCGAGCTTGCCCTGGTCGGTGCCGAAGCCGAGCGCGGTGTAGCGCTTCACGTGCTCGATCGACCGGTAGCCCTCGCGCGCGGCGAGCGCGATGTCCGCGGCCGTCACGTCGCTCTGCAGGTCGACGAACTGCTTGGCGCCCACCGCCCCCGGCACCAGCCACAGCGGCTGGACCGTCTCCTCGCCGCGGCTGAAGTCGCCGTTGCAGGCGCCGACCGAGCGCTGCGGCTGGGTCGGCTTCCCGGGAACGAAGCAGGCCCGGGCCTCGTCGTACGCCGGCCGTCCACCCGAATGCGCGTGCAGGTGTACGGTCGGGCTCCACCCGCCGGAAACCGCCAGCAAGTCGCAATCGAGCGTGCGCACGGCACCGCCCTGCACGATGCGAGCGCCGGTGACCCGCTTCACACCGGTTGTCGCCTGCACCACCGCGCCGGCGATGACCTCGATGCCGGCCGCCTTCAACGGCTCCGCCGCCGCCGAATGCGGGCGCGAATCGACGACGGTCACGGCAACGCCGGCGCGCTTCAGGTCGAGTGCCGCGCGGTAGGCGCTGTCGTTGTTGGTGAAGACCACGGCGCGCGAGCCGAGGCGCACGCCGTAACGCGAGGTGTAGCGCGCGACAGCCGAGGCCAGCATCACGCCCGGCCGGTCGTTGTCGGCGAACACCAGCGGGCGCTCGATGGCGCCCGTCGCCAGCACCACCTCGCGGGCGCGCACGCGCCACAGGCGCTCGCGAACCGTCCCGCGCCGCGCGAGTGGCAGATGGTCCGTGAGGCGCTCCGCGATGGTGAGGAAGTTGTAGTCGTGGTAGCCGAACACGGTGCTGCGCGCGAGCAGCCGCACGTTCGGCATCGCCCGAAGCTCCCCAAGCGCCTTCTCGAGCCACTGCGCCGCGGAGGCGCCCTCGATAACGCGGTGCGCATCGGCCAGCAGAGCGCCGCCCAGCTCCGCCTGCTCGTCGGCCAGGATCACGCGCTTGCCCGCGCGGCCCGCCTCCAGCGCCGCCGCCAGGCCGGCGCGGCCGCCGCCCGCCACCAGCATGTCGCACCAGGCGTGGTGCCGGGCATACCGGTCGGGGTCGTTGGACTCCGGCGCGCGCCCCAGCCCCGAGGCCCTGCGGATGAAGTGCTCGTACTTCATCCAGAAGCTGCGCGGCCACATGAAGGTCTTGTAGTAGAACCCCGCCGGCATGAGGCGCGAGAAGAGGCTCACGATCGACATGAGGTCGAGCTGCGGCCCTGGCCAGCAATTCACGCTGGCGGCGACGAGGCCCTCGTAGAGCTCGACTTCGGTGGCGCGCGCGTTGGGAATGGTGCGCGCCCCGGTTTCCAGCTGGACGATCGCGTTGGGCTCCTCCACGCCGCCCGCCACGATCCCGCGCGGCCGGTGGTATTTCCAGCTGCGCGCGACGAGCGTGACCCCGTTGGCGAGCAGCGCCGAGGCGAGCGTGTCGCCAGGGTGTCCCTCGTAGGCCTTGCCGTTGAAGGTGAAGCGCAGCGTGCGCGAGCGGTCGATGCGCCCGCCCTGGGGAAGACGATGGGATTGGCTCATGTTGACCCTCTCCCCGGCCCTCTCCCAGGGGAGAGGGGGGTCTCTATTCCCGGGGCGCTCCCAGGGGAGAGGGGGGTCTCTTGCGGGCTTTCGCCGGGCTTGTATGAGCCCTTGACGACGTAGGTCACGGTGTCGCGCTCGACGTTGAACCAGCGGCGGCAGCCGAACGCGTGCCCCCACTGCTCGAGGTGGCGCCCACGCGGATTCCTGCGCATGAAGAGATAGTCGCCCCACTCGGCGTCGGTGAGCGCGTC
>JBBQBW010000136.1:0-6746 GCA_038318025.1 Burkholderiales bacterium
GCGTCGTCATCGACGGGACCACCGAGGACGTGACCTCGGCCTACGCGAGCTCGGTGTACAAGCGCCAGGTCGCGCAGGCCTGGTACCGCTCCGACGAGTCGCAGGCGGGCCACGAACACGGAGAGGGCATGTCGGCGGCGCAGCGTTACTTCACGCGCTCGGAGGTGTTCGAGCGTCGCGTCGCCCACCTGCGCCAGGGCACCGGCCTCTGCCGCGTGACCGACGTGCGGCTCCTCGACGCGCAGGGACGCGACGTGGACCATGCCCGCTTCGGCGAGACCCTCGCGGTGCGGGTGAGCCTCGAGTGCCCGGGCACGCTGCCGGCCCGCGCGGCGGTCGGCGTCGGCATCAACGACCGCAGCGGCCTGCAGGTGCTCCAGTTCATGAGCGACGACGAGGGCGTGGAGCTCACCGCCGCTCGGGCCGGAGAGCGATTCGTGCTGGATTTCGAGTTCGAGAACTGCCTCGCCGCCGGGGAGTACAGCATCAATGTGGGCATCACTACCGAGGGCGTCAACCCCAATTTTCCGCTCTACAAGCAATCCGAGCAGATCCTCGACGCCACGTTCGGCGGGCTCGTGTTCGGCTCGCAGCCGTACGAGCGCGCGCAGGTGTTCGGCAAGGTGCGCGTCCCGGTCCGCGTGAGCCGTCTCGGCATGACGGAGGGCGCATGAGCACCGCCGGCGGAAGGGGAATCGCCGCGCGCTCGCGACTGGTGCTCGACCTCGCCCGCCGCGAGACCCGCGCGCGTTTCGCGGGATCGCACCTCGGCATCCTGTGGGCGTTCTTCGTGCCGCTGCTGACGTCGCTGGTCTTTGTCGTGATCTTCGGCATCCTGATGCGTGGCGCGATCACCGGGACGTACTCCGGCGTGAACTTCACGACGCTGTATTTTCTGGCGTTCGGGCCATGGCTCCTGTTCTCCGACGTCGTCGCGCGCGCCACCGGGCTGATCCGGGAGAACCGTTCGCTCATCCGCAACCTCAAGTTCGACCACGAGCTGCTGCCGATCTCGATCTGCGCCTCGGCGCTCGTGGCCCACGCGGTCGTGGTCGCCATCGCGGTCATCCTGGTCGTGGCCAACCGCCACTCGATCAGCCCTCACCTGTGGGCGCTCCCGCTGTATCTCGTGGTCTTGCTGGTGTTCACGCTCGGATGGTCCTACCTCCTGGCGGCGCTGTCGGTTTACCTCACTGACCTGGCCCACGTGGTCCCGATCGTGCTGAACCTGTTTTTCTTCACCGCGCCGATCCTGTACCCGCCGCAGCTCGTGATCGACAGCGGCTCACGCACCGCGCGCTTCGTCCTGCTCGAGCTCAACCCGATCAGCCGCTTCGTGGAGGGCTACCGTCAGTCGATCCTCGACGTGCGGCTGCCGTTCGACTGGGCGAACCTGGGTTGGTGCACGCTCTGGGCCGTCGCGATGCTGGTCATCGGCTTCGTGGTCTACCGCAAGCTCGAGAAGGGCTTCGCGGATGTCCTCTGAGCCCGAGGTCGAGGTTCGGGTCCCGGGCAGCCCTACCTTCCGCCTGCGCCTGCACGAGAAGGAAGACCGTTACATCTCGCAGGAGCTGCGACAGAACGCGATCTGGGAGCCCCTCGAATCGTCGCTCGTCCTGGACCACCTCGCGCCCGACGCCGTGTTCCTCGACCTCGGCGCGAACATCGGCTACTACACGGTCCTCGCGGCGCCGGCATGCTGCACGGTGGTGGCGTTCGAGCCCGAGCCCGGAAACTTCGCGCTTTTGCAGCACAACCTTGCGATCAACGGCATCACGAATGCCGAGCCGGTGCGTGCCGCCGCGGGGCGTGCGAGCGGCGAGGCGTCCCTCTTCCTCTCCGACGTCAACCAGGGCGACCATCGTCTCTACCGGAACGAGGAGCGCGCCGAGGCGGTGACGGTGCGGACCTTCGCGCTCGACGACTGGTTTCGCAACCGCGACCCGCGTATCGACCTGGTCAAGATGGATACGCAGGGCTCGGAGGTGGGGATCCTCGAGGGGATGTCGGCCCTGCTGGGAGAGAACCAGCGGCGCATGAGCCTGATCCTCGAGTACTGGCCTTTCGGCCTGCGCGGCGCCGGTGACTCGGCCGAACGCCTGGTGGAGATCCTCGCGGCGTACGACTTCGCGGCGAGCACCATCGACGAGTGGACGCGCCTGGTCCGGCCGGTGTCGTGGCAGCAGCTGCTCGATGACGCGCGCGGCCGGTTGCACCCCGATACGCAGCATTTCACCAACCTGCTGGTGAGGCCCGTTTCCTAAGGCCGAGGGGCCGTCCACGCAGCGCCGATGGAGCCCCTGAACACCGAGTCCAGGTGCGCGTTGGTAAAGCGGGACTCGACGTTCGCCCGCCCCGCACCCACCACCGCGGCGCGCAGCCGCCGCGAGGCGCACATCTCGTGCGCGAGGCCGGCGAAGAGGTCGTACCCCTCGCGGTCGTTCGGGAACGGCGCCACCAGTTGGCCCGGCCCGGCGGTCTCGCGGATCGCCCCGGTATCGCTCGAGATGGTGGGCAGCCCCAGCGCCTGTGATTCGACCAGCGGCACGCAGAAGCCCTCGTGGTACGACAGGTTGAGGTAGACGTGGGCGGTGCGCATCGCCTCCTCCACCTCGGCGTCGCTGGCCGAATCAACCCAGTCGACATGATCGGCGAGCCCGAGCTCGGCTTCGAGGTGATGCAGCCCCTGCTGGTAGACAAGCAGGCGCGGATCGAGCGAGCCCACGATGCGCAGCCGGAAGGCCACCTCGGGGAAGAGTGCTTGCAGCCGCGAGAGCACGTGCAGGAGCTGGTAATGCCCCTTGTTCGGCGCCCGCCGCGCCACGTACAGCAGCGTGAACGGCCCGCGGGAATAGTCGGCGGCGTTGCGCGGGCGCTCGAGCAGGCCGCCCGCCTTCGTGAACGGGGGGACCACGTCGACACGCTCACGCGGCACGCCCAGCGCCACGATCTCGTCGGCGTTGTACGTGGAATCCGCCTGCCAGCGCGCGACGTGGGGCAGGGCCGCGATGCGCCCGGTCTGCAGCCGCCCCTCGTCGCACGCGCCGCGGTAGATCTCGGCATACGGTCCGAAGAAGTGTCCGGGCGTCACGTTGTGGTACTTGACGACGACCGGCCCGCGGAAGCCCGCGAGCAACGTCTCGCCCGCGGGCCAGTGGATGCTGTGGTGGTAGAGAAGGCCGTCGAACTCCTCGGCCGCGGCGGCGGGGTCTTCGGTCACGAGCGTGCGCAGGCCCGGCTCGAAATCGCCCACCAGCGTTTGGGCAAGGATGGTGGATTCGTACCCCGCGGCATCGAGCGCGCGGCACATGCCCGCGATGTCGTTGCCGATGGCGTCGCCCCGCGCCACGGTCTGGTGCGCCACCGCGATGCGCCGCGGAGGCGCTGCCATCGCCGGCATCAGCCGTCCCGGGCGGGCTCGCGTCCCGCGGCATCGAGGCCTTCGTCGAGGTCGCGTACGCGCGCGTGAAGCGAGGCGACCTGCGCGGCGAGGGCTGCGCACGCGTCCCGCGGCGCCTTCGCCTCCTCCAGCGCGGCCAGGGCCGCGCGCAGCAGCTGCGCTTCCTCGAGCGAGCGCGCCTGGAGGTCCTCGAACGCCGCGGCGAGCAGGTCGACCTGGGCCGCGAGCCGGCGCTCGCGCTCCAGCGCCGCGAGCTCGCGGCATTCCAGCTCGCGCGTGGCATCCGGGCCGGGCCCGTCACCTCGCAGCCAGGCCATGATTCCGCCCTTCGCGGCCCGCTCGCGGCGCGCGCGCTCTTCGCGCAGCCACTGCGGCAGCCGCGACGGCGCGGCCTCCGCGGAGGCGGCGATCTCCAGCAGCACTTCCAGACGCGTGCGTTCGGCGCGCGCGAGGACTCCGCCGTAGTGCGCCTCGCCCTGGGGATCCACCTCGCGGCCGAGCAGGATCCGGTACGCCGCGGCGATGAAAGCTTGCGGTGGTAGGCGCAGGAGGCCCGCGCGATCCTGCGGATCGGCGAGCGGCTCCTCGCGCGGCAGGCGGCCGACCTCGATTGGCGCGCGTGGCGGCGGCGGCGGAGCCACGCGTGCGGCCATCGCCTCCGCGTGGGTGCGACGCGAATCGAGCTCCTCGCGCACGCGCGCGATCACGGAATCGAGGTTCATGGCGCGAGGCCCCCGGTAATCATGCGAACATTGTCGCCCATGAGAGTCGCCCTCGCCACCGTCCAGGTCCCCTATCTCACCGGCGGGGCCGAAGCCCTCGCCGACGGCCTCAAGGCCGCGCTGGTGGCACGCGGCCATGCCGCCGAGATCGTGACGCTGCCCTTCCGCTTCTTTCCCGCCGACGAGGTCGAGCGCGCCATGCGGGCGTGGGAGGCCGAGGACTTCACGCGGCTCAACATGTACGAGCCCGAACGCGTGATCTGCCTCAAGTTCCCCGCCTACGCGCTGCGGCACCCGAACAAGTCGTCGTGGCTGTGCCACCAGCATCGCGGCGCCTACGACCTCTTCGACGCCGCGAAGGCGCCGGCGCAGGAGCAGGCGCTCAAGCGCGCCATCGAGGCCTTCGACGCGCGCCACCTCGCCACGCTCGAGCCGCGCTGTACCATCTCGCGCCGCGTGAGCGAGCGCATGCGCCAGTACAACGGCATCGAGTCCCGCCCGGTCTACCATCCGCCGCCGTTCGCCGACGGGCTCTATCTGGGCGCGGCACAGCCGTACGTCTTCTTCCCCAGCCGCGTCGAGCTCACCAAGCGCCAGGAGCTCGTGGTGCGCGCGATGGCGCACGTAAAGCGCGGTGCCGCGATCTTCGCAGGCGAGGGCGGGCAGATCGGCGCGATGCGCGATCTCGCCGCACACCTCGGCCTCGAGTCGCGCGTGCGTTTCCTCGGCCGCGTGCCGCGCGAGGAGATGCTTGCCCTGTACGCCCATGCCACGGCGGTGGTGTTTCCCCCGCTCGACGAGGATTACGGCTACGTGACCCTGGAGGCGATGCTGGCGGGCAAGCCCGTGGTCACGTGCGGGGATTCCGGCGGGCCGCTCGAGTTCGTCGTCGCTGGCGAGACGGGCCTCGTCACCGAGCCTCGTCCCGAGGCCCTCGCGGCGGCGATCGACGGCCTGCTGGCCGATCCTGCCCGGGCGTCGCGCATGGGCCGGGCCGGGCGCGCGCACTACGCCCGGGTCGTTCCCGGGTGGGACGCGGTCGTCGAGGCCCTGCTGGGACGGTAGAATTGTGGTTTGCCCGACCGCATTCTCGCCATGCCTCCCGCTCCCGCCCCCGCCGTCGACGTCGACCGCATCCTCGAAGCCATTCGAGCGGAAGCGCGCATCCGCGGCTCCAGGGGGCCGGTAGGCGGTTACTCCACCGCCGTCAACGAGACGCCGAGTGCCGCCAGGGTGCTGGTCGCCACTCACGGGCTGCCCGCCCACGACCCGCACCACGTCGCCGACTACCTCGCGATGCCCCTCGACGTTCTGGTGCCCACCGCCTACCGCATCATCCTCGGCCGCGAGCCCGATCCCCACGGCGCGGCGTACTTCCAGCGCGCGCTGCTGCGCGGGCACCTCACGCGCATCGAGATGCTGGGGCGCCTCGCCTTTTCGCCCGAAGGCCGCAAGCGCGGCGTGGGCGTTCCCGGCCTGTTGATCGCCTTCGCGCTCGCCATGGCCTACCGCGTCCCGCTCGCCGGCGCGCTGCTGGCGCTGGCCGCCCTCGCCCTGCGTTTTCCCGCGCACTGGCGCGACCGCTCCACTATCGAGGCCACCGCGAACGCCACCGGCGCGTGGATGAAGCGCTAGCCGTGCGCCAGGACGCACGATGAAGATCGCCATCGTGGCGCCCTGCGCCGTGCCCTATGTGGTGGGCGGCGCCGAAAAGCTCTGGTGGGGCCTCGCCTCGCACCTGAACGAGCACACCGGACACCAGGCCGAGCTCATCAAGTTGCCCACGCCCGAAGGCGACATCGCCTCGCTCATGCGCGGCTATGAGGCGTTCTCGACCCTCGACCTCTCGGGCTTCGACGCCGTGATCAGCGGCAAGTACCCGGCGTGGATGGTGTCGCACCCGCGGCACATCTGCTACATGCTGCACCGCCTGCGCGGCCTGTACGACTGCTACCCCGGCGCCGCCGAGCTCTCCCCGGCCCTCGCGGCGCACCCGGGTGTCGCCTCGCTGGTGCGCTTCATGCGGCGCTACCACGGCCGTACGGCGCTGCCCGAATTCTTCGGACGCTGGAACGAGCTGGTGGCGAGCGGGGCGCGTCCCCAGGGCCTGCTCGAATTCCCGGGTCCGCTGTCGCGCGACATGGTGCACTGGCTCGACGGCGTCGCGCTGGCGCCGGGGGCCATCACGCGTTACGCCGCCATCTCCGCTACCGTGGCCGGGCGGCCCGGCTACTTCCCGCCGGGGGTGGAGGTGGGTGTGGCCCACCCGCCGCCGCACCGCGCCATGGAACCGGGCGATCGCACCGACCATTTCTACACCGTGAGCCGGCTCGACGGTCCCAAGCGCGTGAGCATGATCGTCGAGGCGATGCGGCAGGTGAAGACCGAGTTGCCGCTGGTGATCGGCGGCTCCGGACCCGAGGAGGCCGCGCTGCGCGAGCTCGCCGCGGGCGATGCGCGCATCCGCTTCGCGGGCCACCAGAGCGATGCCGAAGTGCGCGAGTCGTACCGCCACGCGCTCGCCGTCCCGTTCGTGCCCTGGGAGGAGGATTACGGCCTCATCGCGGTGGAGGCGATGCAGTGCGCCAAGCCCATCATTACCACGCGCGACTCAGGCGGCCCCT
>JBBQBW010000137.1:0-6737 GCA_038318025.1 Burkholderiales bacterium
GACGCCGACCTCGCGGTCGGACAGGATGATGATGTTGGAGTCGCGGCGCACCGCATCCTCGGCGTCGGCGCAGAGCTGTGCCAGCGCGGGCTCCATGCCGTCGGTGCCCCATTCGGCCGGATAACACATCGACAGCACGTCGCTCTTGAAGTGGCCCTGGGTGTGGGTCGCGGCTCGGCGCAGCTTCTCCATGTCCTCGAAGGTGAGGATCGGCTGCGATACCTCCAGGCGCATCGCCGGCTCCGTCGTATCCGGCGAGAGCAGGTTCGGCCGCGGCCCGATGAACGACACCAGCGACATCACCAGCTGCTCGCGGATCGGGTCGATCGGCGGGTTCGTGACCTGGGCGAAGAGCTGCCTGAAGTAGGCGTAAAGCGGCTTGGCGCGGTTGGAGAGCACCGCGAGCGGCGTGTCGTCGCCCATCGAGCCGATCGCCTCCTCGCCGGCGAGCGCCATCGGTGTCAGCAGCATCTTCAGGTCTTCCTGGGTGTAGCCGAAGGCCTGCTGGCGGTCGAGGAGCTTGTCGGTGTCCGGCCTCGGCACCTCGTGGGGCGTGGGGATGTCCTCCAGCCGGATCTGGGTCGCATCGAGCCAGTCCTGGTACGGGCGCTGGGCGGCGAGGTCGCGCTTGAGCTCGTCGTCGGAAACGATGCGTCCGTGCTCGATGTCCACCAGCAGCATCTTGCCCGGCTGCAGGCGCCACTTGCGCGTGATCTTCGACTGCGCGATGTCGAGCACGCCCATCTCGGAGGCCATGACGATCAGGTCGTCGTCGGTGGTGAAGTAGCGCGCGGGCCTCAAGCCATTGCGGTCGAGGGTCGCGCCGATGAACTTGCCGTCGGTGAAGGCGACGGCCGCGGGGCCGTCCCACGGCTCCATCAGCGCCGCGTGGTACTCGTAGAACGCCTTGCGCTTGGCGTCCATCAGCGGATTGCCGGCCCATGCTTCGGGGATCATCAGCATCATCGCGTGGGCGATCGGGTAGCCCCCCATCACCAGCAGCTCGAGTGCGTTGTCGAACGAGGCCGAGTCGGATTGTCCGTCGTAGATCAGCGGCCAGACCTTGTCCAAGTCGTCGCCGAGGAGCTTGGAATGGATCGTCGCCTGGCGCGAGCGGATCCAGTTGAGGTTCCCGTTCAGCGTGTTGATCTCGCCGTTGTGCGCGATGTAGCGGAATGGGTGCGCCAGGTCCCAGGTGGGGAAGGTGTTGGTGGAGAAGCGCTGGTGCGCGAGGCACAACGCCGAGCAGAAGCGCTTGTCGGCCAGGTCCACGTAGAAGGGTCCCACCTGCTCGGCAAGCAGCATGCCCTTGTAGACGATGGTGCGATGCGAGAACGACGGGACGTAGAAGTCGCGCGCGTTGGCGAGGCCCAGCGCCCGGATGGCGTGGCCGCTCGACTTGCGGATGATGTAGAGCTTCCTCTCGAACGCGTCGCGGTCGAGGCTGCCGCGGCCGGCGCCGACGAAGACCTGGCGGATCACCGGCATCGAGCCGCGCGCGGTGGGGCCGATGGAGGCGTCGTCGACGGGAACGTCGCGCCAGCCGAGGAGGTGCTGCCCCTCGTTCTTGATCGAGCGCTCGAGCTCGCGAGTGCACGCGGCGCGCGCGGCCGGGTTGCGCGGCAGGAACACCATGCCCACGCCGTAAAGGCCCGACTTGGGAAGCTTTACTCCCTGCGCGGCCATCTCCTCGCGGAAATAGGCATCGGGAATCTGCACCAGCAGCCCTGCGCCGTCGCCGTGCAGCGGGTCCGCGCCGGTCGCACCCCGGTGGCGCAGGTTGTTGAGGATCGTGAGCCCCATTTCCACGATTTCGTGGGACTTGCGGCCCTTGATGTGGGCGACGAAGCCCACGCCGCAGGCGTCGTGCTCGTGGCGCGGGTCGTAGAGGCCTTGTTTCGGCGGCGGGCCGGCTTTCGATTCCATCAGGGGCACCTCAAATCACCATGGTAGCCGCGCTGCGGCCGTGGAAGGCGCAACGGGAGTGGGGGACTGTCAGGGCTCTTGGCCATCCGCGACCGCCGGCGACGCGTCACGGCTTTTGGCGGCGGGCGGTCCCATGTTCCACCGGGACCGGCGGAGTGGCAGGTTTCGGGCGAAACCGACCCATCGTAGCGCAGCGATTACTGCACTGCAATATAAACGCCCGATCCGATCTCCGTGGAGTAACAAGGCGCGTGGGACCACGCCTTTTGAGTAGAATCCCCCCACATCGCGCCCACGCATGAAGGCGCGCAAAATTCCAGGGAACTCTCGTGATCCGTCTGCCTGCCTGCCTCGCCGCCGCCCTTGCGCCGGTGCTATCCCTCGCGCTTGTCCTGGCCGCCGTCACCGGGTGCGGCAGCGGTGCCGTCTCGGCGCCTGCCACTACGCCGACCGCTACCCCCGTGACGGTTTTGCCGGCGACGGCAACGCTTTATGCGGGACTTCCGACGACATTCACAATTTCCGGGGGCGTGGCACCGTACTTCCTGACCTCAAGCGACCAGGCAGTGATTCCCCTTTCGACCACCACGTCCGCTACATCTTTCACGGTGGTGCCAAATGCGGTGGCTGCCGAGAGCCCCGTAACTATCACGGTGAGAGATTTTTTGGGAACTCTAGGATCCGCCTCAGGCAACGTGAAGGTGCGAACGATCAGCAATGTTGTAACGGTCACCCCTAGCTCGAGTCAGCCAGCGGCGTGCGGAAGTGCACTGTGCGCGGGCGGGGATGCTGAGGTGGCGGCGACTCTTTCACAGGGTGGGATTGCGATCCAGGGAAGGACGGTTCGTTTCGAGGTAGTTTCGGGAGACGTTCGGATCATCACCTCCCCAGCAGGAAGCGGCGAGACGCTGGATTTGTCAGTCGCTACGACAACCGACAGCGCCGGAGTCGCTCGGATCAGGGTCAGGGCACTCGCCAACGCCGCCGCCCAGACTGCCTTGATTCAGGCGATCGACGTGGTGAGCGGGTCGTTCCAGCGTATCGGCATTCAAATTGCGCCTTCCAGCAGCAGTCCGTTGGCCGCATTTCCGAGCCAACTTACGTTCGTCGGCCCTACGGCAGATACGTGTGCGAACAACGTTTCCGCGGAAGTGATCATTTCGGGAGGCCGCCCTCCGTACTCGATTTCGCAACCAGGCAATTTCCTCATTAGCCCAACTACCGTGTCGTCCAGCGGCGGGAGAGTCACCGTCACGGCAATCGGGCAGTGTAGCGCCGGCTCGTCGATAGCGATCGTCGACAGCAACGGAAGCGCCGTAACCATCACGGCCTCAAATAGACTTAGCGAAAGTACTCCGACTCCGCTTGTAGTGGCGCCGAACACGGTGACCTTGGATACATGTACAGCCCAAGCGAACGTTTCGATAGCAGGGGGGACAGGGACCTATTACATCGCATCGGGTAGCGGCAGCATTACGGCGAGCTTGGCGGGTTCGAACTTGGCCACGATCCAGCGGGCCGCAGCGTCGGGCACTGCGTCCTCCCCTGTGTCCGTGGGCTTCACGGACGGTCGAACGGGCCAATCAGTCACCGTAAACCTGGTAGGTGCGGCACTGGGGCCGTGTTGATTGAGCAGGCACCCACCAGGGTTGAACCCATTCTTTCCGGGAAAGATGTACTTGCGCCAAACTGAAAGTTGCGCTTTAATAACCGGCGATAACCCGCTAAATTTTCAAGATTAATGCTCGCGGGTCCCAACAAAGGGGAATCGATCGTGAAATTCCATTCGCTGCGCAGGTCCCTCACCGGCTGTGTCCTCGCCCTCGCCACCGCGGTCCTCGTCGGCTCGTGCGGAGGCGGTGGCGCGTCGGTCGATCCGCTTCAGGGCGGCACCATGTCGTTCCTCCCGGCTGCGCCGGGGGGTGGAGTGATCTACGCGGGCATCCCCGTGACCCTCACCATCGCCGGTGGCCGCAGGCCCTTCGCCCTGGTCTCGAGCGAGCCGGGAATCCTGACGGTCCCCACCACGATCAGCGGCAACCAGTTCACCGTCATCCCGAACAACCCCGGTGTGATCGATGCCGGCCTTGGAGCGGGTGACTTGCCCCGGCGCACCATCATCCTCACCGCTCGCGACAGCGTCGGCCTTCAGGCCCAGGTCTCGATCCAGGTAGCGCAGAACTTCCTCACTGGCTACGGCGTGAGCTTCTCGTCGAACTGCCCGCTCGCCGGCACCGCGGCCCCGCCCGTATGCGCGGGCGGCGAAAGCGCCGTGCGGCTGGCGGCGACCTTCAATGGCTCGCTCGCCGGCAACCGGGCATTCCGCTTCGAGGTCCTGCGCGGCCCGTTCAGCTTCGTCTTCCCCGGCACCAACAACACCGGCAGCTCGATCACCCTGAATAGTGACCACGCCGGCATCGTCACCGCGATCCTGCGGGTGACCTCGAACGTACCGACCCAGATCGGGGTGCTTCGCGTGATCGACGTGGCGACCGGCGTCTATGCCGACCACGCCTTCGTGATCTCCCAGGCGGGTCCGACCACCGCGCTCACCGCGGTCCCGAACGCCGTCACCTTCACCGCCGCCCTGTCCACGGAGTGCGGCACCGGAGTCTCGGAGTTCCTGGTCTTCGATGGGGCAGCGCCGTATACCGCGCTCAGCTCGTCGCCGGATGTTCAGGTGCGCCGGATCGGCAACGCGAACGACCAGCCCGGCCGCTTCGAAGTGCGTGCCAACAATCCGGCGGTCTGCCTGGACGAGGTGCCCGTCGTGATCACCGATTCCGCTGGCGGCCGCACCATCTTCCTGGTGAGCACGGCGCGCGGCACCATCACGCCGACCCCGCCCCCGGCCCTCGCGGTGGCGCCGACGTCGATCACCCTGGTGTGTGGCTCGTCGGGCTCGGCGACCATCATCGGCGGCAGCGGCCAGTACTCGGTGAACAGCTCGCACCCCCGCATCTCCGCGGTCGTTGGCGGCAACACGCTGACCATCACCCGCAACACCGGTGACGGGGCGACGACCTTCCCGACCACGGGCGTGATCTCGATCACCGATGGCGCCGAGGTGCTCTCGGTCACGGCGACGGTTCCCTCGAACTGCCCGTAAGCGCCAGCACCGTCGCAGAGCGGGCATCTTTCGGGATGCCCGTTTTGTTTTCAGGCCCCGCGTGAACCCTTCCGGACCCCTCGTCGTCACCGGCGCCACTGGATTCGTGGGCCGGCGGCTCATGGAACGCCTGGAGCCCGGGGCGCGGACGCTTTCGCTCGCGTCGGACGACTGGCGCGAACGCATCGCCTCGGCCGATTTCGCCGGCGCTTGCGTGTTCCACCTGGGGGCGCGGGTGCACCGACTCCGCGGCGAGGACAATGCCGCGTACCTCGCCGACAACGCCGGAAAGACGCGAGAGCTGGCCGAGGCCGCGGCGCGGCAGGGCGCGCGGCGCTTCGTCTTTCTCAGCAGCATCAAGGTGCTCGGGGAGGAAACCTCGCGGCCCTTCCGGACCGACGATCCATACGCGCCCCAGGACGCCTATGCGCACTCCAAGCGCGTGGCGGAAGAGTCGCTGGCGAGCGTCGCGATGGAGGCCGTGATCGTCCGGCCGCCGCTCGTCTACGGCCAAGGCACTTCCGGTAACCTCGCGGCCCTGCTGCGGCTGTGCGATTCCCCCTGGCCGCTGCCGCTGGGCGGGCTGGGCAACCGGCGCAGCTTCGTTCACGTCGACGACCTGGCGGACCTGCTGGTGCAATGCGCCGTGCAGCCGCAGGCCGCCGGGCGCACCTATCATGCGGCGCACCCGACGCCGATCGGCACGACGCAGCTGGTGACCCAGTTGCGCGCGGCGCTGGGCAGGAAGGTACGCCTGGTGGCGGTGCCAGTCGCGTTGCTGGAAGGATCCGCCGCGTTGCTGGGGCGTCGTGAAGCGGTGCGGCGCTTCACGCGATCGCTGGAGGTCGATTCCGCGGCCGCGGCCCGGGAGCTGGGATGGATAGCGCGGGTTTCGCCCGAGGAGGCGATCGCGGATCTCACGCGATCGCCGCGTCCATGATGGCCGAGACGGGAATCGCCGCCGCGATCGTCGTGGCCGCGGTGGTGGCGGCGATCGGGATCGCCGCGTTGCGGCGGACGCGCTGGGCCCAGCGGCTCGCTGACCATCCCAATGCCAGGTCGCTGCACCGCGCCCCGACGCCGCGCATTGGGGGACTCGGCATCGCCGCGGGCGTTGCCGCGGGCGCCGCCGCCACCGGCGTGAGCGGGATTGCGCTCGCCCTCCTGGGGATCGCATCGGCGCTGCTGCTGGTCTCGATGGCCGACGACCATCGCAGCCTTCCGGCCTCGATGCGGCTCGCCGCGCATTTCGCGGCGGCCGCGGTGGCGTCGACGGTCGCGGCCCCCGGGGCGGGTCCCGTGGTCCTCGTCGCGGCGGTCCTCACCATCGCCTGGATGACCAACCTCTACAACTTCATGGATGGTACCGATGGCCTCGCGGGCGGGATGGCGTGCCTCGGATTCACTGCCTACGCATTGGCGGCGTGGGCCTTCGGCGACCTGGCCCTCGCGGGAGCAGCCGCGGCCGTCGCGGCCGCGAGCGCCGCTTTCCTGTGGCACAACTTCCCCCCGGCGCGCGTGTTCATGGGCGACGCCGGTTCGATTCCCCTCGGGTTCCTCGCCGCCGCGTTCGGGCTCGCGGGATGGCGCGCGGGGGCGTGGCCGGCCTGGTTCCCGGCGCTCGTGTTCTCCCCCTTCATCGTCGACGCGTCGGTCACGCTGGCGCGGCGGCTCGCGGCGCGGGAACGGGTCTGGGAGGCGC
>JBBQBW010000138.1:0-6660 GCA_038318025.1 Burkholderiales bacterium
GAGCGCCTGGCGCCGATGCGCGGGGGCGAGAGTCGCTGGGTGCGCGTGCACCTGGTGCCCGACATCGCCACCGACGGCACCATCGAGGGCCTGTACACGCTGATGATCGACGTGGACCAGGACCACCGCATGCGCGAGGCGCTGGAGCGGCAGGAGTCGCAGCTGCGCCACTTCGCCGAGAACATCCCCGGCCCCATCGCCGTGGTCGACCGCAACCTGCGCTACGCGTTCGTGAACAAGGTGTTCGTGCGGCTGCGCGGCGGGCCGGCCGACGCCTACGTGGGTCGCAGCGTGCGCGAGGTGCTGGGCGAGGAAACGAGCCGCACCTACCTGGACCCGTTCCTCGACCGGCTGCGGCGCGGCGAATCCTGCAGCTACGAGCGCCGCGTGGGACCGCCCGGGGGCGAGGCGCGCTGGCACCTGGTGAACCTGGTGCCGATCATGGACGCCGAGGGCGCCTTCAACGGCTACTACATCGTCGGCAGCGACATCCACGACATCAAGCTGGGAGAGGAGCGGCTGCGCGCCAAGGAAGCGCAGCTGCGCCTCTTCACCGACAGCATCCCCGATTCCGTCGCCTACCTCGACCGGGACCGCGTGATCCGCTTCGCCAACCAGCACTTCGCCGAGCAGCGCGGCCTGCGGGTGGAGGACATCGTCGGGCGCACCACGGCGGGGGTGAACGGCCCGGCGGTCGCGGCCTGGATCCGCGAGCGCACCCAGAGGGTCTTCGACCATGGCGAGGAGGCCACTTATGAACGGCTGGTGAAGGGGCCCGGCGGCGCGGAGCGCTGGTTCCACGTGAAGGCGGTGCCCGACTTCGACGCCGCGGGGCGCGTGCGCGGAATGTACGTGGTCGCCCACGACATCCACGAGATCAAGGTCGCGCAGGCCCAGCTCGCCGAGCGCGAGGACGAGCTGCGCTTCTTCGCCGAGAACATCCCCGAGGCCATCGCCTACATCGACCTCGAGCGCGGCTGCACCTTCGTGAACAACCTGTTCCTCGCCACCCGCGGCCTCACGCGCCCGTTCGCGCTGGGCCGCTTCCCCGAGGACGTCTACCCGCCGGAGCTGGTGGCGGAGCTGGCGCCGCACCTGGACCGCGTCCTGAAGGGCGAGGAGAGCGTCTACGAGCGCGCCATGCGCATGCCCGCCGGCGACGAGCGCTGGGTGCGCGTGCGCCTCACGCCGCGCCTCGACGCCACCGGCAAGGTGCACGGCTATTACGTGGTGTCCACGGACGTGCACGAGATCCGCTCCGCGCACGCCGCCATCGAGGACAAGGAGCGCCAGCTGCGCCAGGTGATCGACTCGATCCCGACGCCGATGTGCTTCGTCGATGCCGACACCCGCTACCGCTACGTGAACAACGCCTTCCTCGACTACATCGGCCGCCCCGCCGCCGAAGTGGTCGGGCGCGAGGTGGGCGAGGTCCTGGGGGACGACCGCTGGACGCTGATGGCGCCGGTACTCGCCCGGGTGAAGGCGGGCGAGCCGGTGTCGATGGAGCGCCTGGTGCGCTTCGCCGACGGCCGCAGCCGGTGGATGACGGTGCGCCTGTCGCCGCGCATCGTCGACGGGCGTTACATGGGCTACTACGCGACCACCAGCGACATCCACGAGCAGAAGATGGTGGAAGATGAGCTGCGCCGCGCCAACGACATCCTGTCGGCGCACTTCGACAGCACGCCGCTCGCCGTGGTCGAGTGGGACCCGCAGCTGCGCATCGTCCGCTGGTCCGGCCAGGCGCCCTCGATCTTCGGTTGGGAGGCCCCCGAGGCCCTCGGGCGCACGCTCGGCGCCTGGCGGCTGGTCTACGAGGACGACCGCCCCGCCGTCGAGCGCATGGTCGAGGGCCTGGTGCGCGGCCCCGGCCGGCAGGCGACCCTCCTGCACCGCAACTACCGCAAGGACGGGACAGTGATCTGGGTCGAATGGCACAACTCGGCGCTGCGCGACGAGGCCGGGCGCCTGGTCTCGATCCTCACCCTCGCCCAGGACGTCTCCTCGCGCATCCAGGCCGAGGAGCGGCTGCAGTACATGGCCACGCACGACGGCCTCACGGGGCTACCCAACAGCGTGCTGCTGAACGACCGCCTCGAGACGGCGCTCGCGCGGGCGCGCCGCGCGCGCCACCGCGTCGGCGTGATGTTCCTCGACCTGGACCACTTCAAGGACGTGAACGACACGCTCGGCCACCGCATCGGCGACGGGCTGCTCAAGGAATTGGCCCGCCGCATCCGCGGCGCGCTGCGGCAATCGGACCTGCTGGCGCGCGTCTCCGGCGACGAGTTCGTGGTGCTGCTCGAGGACCTGCCCGACGACGAGGGGCCGGACCGCGTGGCGCGCAAGATCCTGGACGAGGTGCGCCGACCCTTCCAGGTCGAAGGCAACGAGATCCACGTGAGCGGCAGCCTCGGCCTCGCCTTGTACCCGGAAGACGGGGGCGACGCCGAGACGCTGCTGAAGAACGCCGACGCGGCGATGTACCACGCGAAGGAGCTGGGCCGCGACGGCTTCCGCGCCTTCTCGGCCGAGCTGGGCGAGCGCCGCGCCCACCGCATGCAGCTGGAGATCGCGCTGCGCCGGGCGCTGCGCGACGACGAATTGGTGCTCCACTTCCAGCCCATCGTCGACATCGCCTCGCGCAAGGTGCGCCGGGCCGAGGCGCTGTTGCGCTGGCACGATCCGGAGCGCGGCCTGATGCTGCCCCAGGGCTTCATCCCGCTCGCCGAGGAGAGCGGCCTGGGACATGCCATCGGCCAATGGGTGATGCAGGCCGCGTGCCGCCAGGCTCGGGCATGGCGCGACGCGGGCCTGGGCGATATCACCGTGTGCGTGAACCTCTCCGCGGGCCAGCTGCGCGATGCCGCGATGGTCACGGACCTGAAGCGCATCCTCGCCGAGACCGGCTGCGAGCCCTCGTGGCTGCAGTTCGAGATCACCGAGACCAGCATGGTGCGCGACGTCGAAGGCGCCAGCGTGATCCTCGCGCGGCTGCGCGCGCTCGGAGTCCGGATCGCGATCGACGATTTCGGCACCGGCTACTCGAGCCTTTCGCACCTGCGCCACCTGCCGGTGGACGTGCTGAAGATCGACAAGGGCTTCGTGGCGGACATCGACACGGGCCGCGGGCGCGATGCGGCGGGGGGTGCCGCGATCGTGTCCGCCGTCATCGGGCTTGCGCGCGGCCTGGGCCTGGACGTGGTGGCCGAGGGGGTGGAGAAAACTTCGCAACTCGAGTTCCTCGAGCGCGAGGGCTGCGGCGCCTTCCAGGGCTATCTGTTATGCCCGCCGCTGCCCGCGGCGGAATTCGAGCGGTGGCTGCACGCGCGGGAAACGCCCGCGCCTGATCTCACGCCTCCGAAGCAGCGGCGCAAGAAGAAGGTCGCGGGATAACCCGAGGGGAGGCTGCTGCAGGATCGCAGATGGTCGCAGATGGAACGCAGATGGGATGAAAGAAGCATCGGGATTTTGAGGGCACATCGCGATGACTCCCATCCAGATCTGCGACCATCTGCGTTTCAATCTGCGCCCATCTGCGTTTCGCCGTAACGCTCACCAGCTGATGGAAACCCGCGCCCCGCCGAGCGGTGAATCCGAGATCCGCGCCTCGCCGCCATGCCATTCGGCCACGCTCTTCACGATGGCGAGTCCCAACCCCACGCCCCCATTGCCGCGATCGCGGCTGGTGTCCACGCGCGTGAACGGCTCGAACAGCCGCGAGCGCGCCTCCGGCGGCACGCCGGGGCCGTCGTCATCGACGTTGATGGTGGTGCGCCCGCCCGCGCGCTCGACGGTCAGGGCCACCCGTGAGCTCGCGTAGCGCACGGCATTGCGCAGCACGTTGATGAGCGCCCGCGACAGGTACTTGGAATCGCACACGATGCTCTCCGGCAGGTGCCGTGGGCCCTCGATTGCCACCTCGCGCCCCGCGGCGCGCATCTCCTCCTGCGCCCGGCGCACCACCTCGCCCAGCAGCTCGGCGGCGGGCACGGCGCGCGGCTGGTAGGGCGGCGCCTCTCGCAGGTTCGCGAGCACCAGCAGCTCGCTCACCAGTTCCTCCAGCTCCTCGACGTCGCGCTCCATCGCGTCGAAGCGCTCCTCGCGCTCGCCGGCTTGCGCCGTGGTGCGCGCGAGCTCCAGGTCGAACTTGAGCTGGGCGAGTGGCGTGCGCAGCTCGTGCGCCACCCCCTGCTCGAGGTCGCGATGGGACTGGAGCAACGCCTGCACCCGCCCCGCCATGCCGTTGAAAGCCGCGGCGATCGGCTCGAGGAGCGAGCCCCGGCTCACGCGGGCATCGACCCCGAAGTCGCCGGTGCCGACCCGGGCGGTGGCGCCCTTCAGGGTTTCCACGTCGCGCCAGATGGGCCGGGCCCACCGGTAAAGGATCAGGCACATCGCGAGCGTCACCAGCGCGATGATGATGGCGTAGTAGAGCCGCAGGTACTCGTAGGCCCCCACGGACTCGATGCGCAGCACCCGATCGCTGCCCTTCAGCTTCTTCAGGAACACCTGGCCGCCGCCGGGCCGGTCGCGGAAGGCCACCTGCCCGTCGCGCAGGCGCTCGCGCTCGGAAGGCGACATGAGCCAGTCGTCGGCCACCGCGGAATACGCAACGATGGTGTGCTCGATGCGGTAGGTCTCCTCGATCAGCTTGAGGCGCCCCTGCCAGTCGGGCACGCGCTCGTCGCCGATCACGCGCTCGGCGCGCTCGAAGGCGCCGGCGGAGCGGGCGCGCATCTGGTCGACGTGCAGCTGGGCCATCACCTGGTCGGTGAGGTACATGAGCGCCACGAACGCCACCGTGGCGGGCAGCATGAGCAGCAGGTAGAGGCGCAGGAAGAGGCGGAGCATCGGGGGACGAAAAAACCGCCGTCAGGTTGAATTTCGGCCACGCGTCCCGCGGGGACGGATCCGAAATTCAACCTGACGCCATTTTTCCTCAGCCTTCGCCGGCGAAAAGGTATCCGCGAAGGCGCACGGTCTTGATCATCGACTCGGCACCCCCCGCCTCCTGGAGCTTGCGCCGCAACCGGCAGATGCGCGCGTCGATGGACCGGTCGAGCCCGTCGTAGTCGATGCCGCGCACCACGCGGAGGATCTCGTCGCGCGTGACCACCGTGCCCTGGCGCGAGGCGAGAAGCCAGAGGATGTCGAAATCGCCGGTGGTGAGCTCCACCGGGGTGGAGTCGATGGAAGCGGCGCGGCGCGCCCCGTCGATCGAGAGGCGCCCGGCCGAGAAGCGGGCGTCGCGCACCTCGAGCGGCGCCGACTTGGCGCGGCGCAGCAAGGCCTCCAGCCGTGCCAGGAGCACGCGCGGCTCCACCGGCTTCACCACATAGTCGTCGGCACCCATTTCCAGGCCCAGAACCTGGTCGATGTTCTCGCCCTTGGCGGTGAGGATCAGGATCGGCACCCGGTCGTGGCGGCGCAACTCCCGGCACAAGGTGAGACCGTCCTTGCCGGGCAACATGAGGTCGAGGATCACGAGGTCGGGCTTGAGGCGCTCGACGCGCTCGGCGACCGCGCGGCCGTCCCCCTCGATGAAGACCTCGAAGGCGTGGCGCTCGAGGTAGTCGCGAATCGAGGCGGCGAGGCGGGCGCTGTCCTCGACCAGCAGGACGCGGCAGCGGCGGGCCGGGGTTGCGCCCGGGTCGCGGGCGAGGGAGGGTTCGGCGTGCATGCGGCAAAGGTTACACCACGACGCAGCCCCCGCTACGTTGCAGTTTGTTGCAGCCGCGGGGCAGAAAAGCCGGGCTTGCCCTAGCCGCGCTTCACGGTGAGGTAGTTGCGAACTTCGCGGACACCCTTGGTGGCCTCGGCGGTCTTCGCGGCGCGGCCACGGGCTTCCTCGTTGCCAACGAGCCCGTTGAGGGTCACCACTCCGGACCGCGTGTCGACATCGATCTTCAGTACGGAGAGGTCGGGGTCCTTGATGAAGCTTGCCTGGATCGACGCGGTGATGGCGGTGTCGGCCATGGCGGCCTTGCTGTCTCCGGGCGCACGGTCGCTGCCGTTCACGGCGCGGTCGGTGGCGGTGGCGATCCTGTCGCCGGCGCCCGAGAGGGCCTGGTGCGTCTTCTCTGCGGCGGCGGCGAGCTGCTCCTTGGTGCTCGCGGTCACCTCAGCGAGCGTCGGCGCGAGCTTGTCGCCGGCTTCGGCTAGCGACCGGGAAGTGTTCTCGACCGCATGGTCGAGCTTCTGGCGGGTGCTTTCCTCGCGGGTGGAGGGCGTATCCGTGACGGTGACGCGGTCGCAGGCGGCCAGGGACATCACAGTCGCGGCGATGGCGAATGCAGTGTGGGCGGAGGTGATTTTCATGTCCCCATCGTGGGCCACCGACAGGCCGCGGGTAATCAGTGCCTGCCGGGATCGCGTGTCGGCCCGTGCCGACATCGACGCGATGTCGGCGCCGTCCTACGCCTGAATCGGATGCGCCTCCGACACGGTCGCGTCCGAATCCGACAGAGTGCCCGAGGCGTGCTGCCTATTCTGACGTGGTAACCGGGCCCTTATCCAACAACAGGAGGCAAGATCATGCGCAACACCATCCCCAATTCCGACTCCCTCGCTCGCGACACCCAGAACGTGGTTTCCGAGGCCCAGGAGCTCCTGAAGACCGTCAAGGAAGAAGGCTCGAACAAGCTCGACCACATG
>JBBQBW010000139.1:0-6660 GCA_038318025.1 Burkholderiales bacterium
CGCCTCGACCAGGTGCGCGAGCTGGTGGGGATTGCCTTGCAACAGCTTCAATTTCACTTCCGGGTAGCGGCGCTTGAACTCGGTGACCACCGCGGGCAGCGCGTAGCGCGCCTGGGTGTGGGTCACGGCGACGGCGAGACTGCCGCGGCCGGGATCGCCGAATTCCTCGCCCACCGACTTGAGGTTGCGCAGCTCGCCCAGGATGCGGTCGATGGCGGCGACCGCCTCGCGGCCCGCGTCGGTAAGCGCCACGAAGCGCCGGCCCTGCCGGACGAAGAGCGCCGCCCCCAACTCCTCCTCCAGTGCCCGGATTTGTTTCGACACCCCCGGCTGGGAGGTATGGAGCGCCGCGGCGGCCTCGGAGACGTTGAGGTTTCGCTTCCTGACCTCGCTTACGTAGCGCAATTGCTGCAAATTCATGGAGATATCTATATATACCCAGAAGTTATCAATATAGCACTAATCGGTATTTTTCAGGAATGTAGGCGCCCCCTACCATCGGGGTCATGTATCGCTACGACCACTACGACAAGACCCTCGTCCGGGAGCGGGTCGCCCAGTACCGCGACCAGATCCGCCGCTACCTCGCGGGCGAGCTCACCGACGACGAGCTGCGGCCGCTGCGCCTGCAGAATGGCCTCTACATCCAGCGCCATGCGCCGATGCTGCGGGTGGCGATTCCGTACGGGCTCCTTTCCTCCACGCAGCTGCGCACGCTCGCGCACATCGCGCGCAAGTACGACCGCGGCTATGGCCACTTCACCACGCGCCAGAACATCCAGTACAACTGGCCGAAGCTGGAGGAGACGCCGGACATCCTGGCGGAGCTGGCCGAGGTCGAGATGCACGCGATTCAGACCTCCGGCAACTGCATCCGCAACATCACCACCGACCACTTCGCGGGTGTGGCGCCGGACGAGATCGTCGACCCGCGGGCGCTGTGCGAAATCCTGCGCCAGTGGTCCACGTTCCATCCCGAATTCGCCTTCCTGCCGCGCAAGTTCAAGATCGCGGTGAACGGCTCGGTGGAGGACCGCGCCGCGGTGCTGTTGCACGACATCGGCCTGCACGTGGTGAGGAACGACGCCGGCGAAGTGGGGCTGCGCGTGATGGTGGGCGGCGGCATGGGCCGCACGCCGATCATCGGCCACGTGATCCGCGCGTTCCTGCCGTGGCAGCACATGCTCACTTATTGCGAGGCGATCCTGCGGGTCTACAACCTCCACGGCCGCCGCGACAACCTCTACAAGGCCCGCATCAAGATCCTGGTGAAGGCCCTCGGCATCGAGGAGTTCGCGCGCCAGGTCGAGGCCGAGTGGGAAGCGACGAAGGACTCTCCTTCCGTGATCCCCGAAGGTGAGCTGGAGCGCGTCGCCGCGCACTTCGCGGACCCCCCCTACAAAAGCCTCGCCGCGGACCTGGGGCACGCGCGCCACCTCGCCGACAACCGCGCCTTCGCGCGCTGGGTGGAGCGCAACGTGCGCGGCCACAAGCGCTCCGGCTACTCCACGGTGACGCTGTCGCTCAAGCAGTCCGGCGTGCCGCCCGGCGACGCCACCGCGGAGCAGATGGATTTCGTGGCGGACTTGGCCGAGCGCTACAGCTTCGGCGAGCTGCGCGTCTCCCACGAGCAGAACCTGATCCTCGCCGACGTGCGCGAGGCGCACCTCTTCGCTCTGTGGCAGGCGGCGAAGTCCCAGGGGCTCGCCACACCCAACGTGGGCCTCCTCACCAACATCATCGCCTGCCCCGGCGGGGACTTCTGCTCGCTCGCCAACGCCAAATCGCTCCCGATCTCCGCCGCCATCCAGCAGCGCTTCGACGACGCCGACTACGTGCACGACCTGGGCGAGATCGACCTCAACATCTCCGGCTGCATGAATTCCTGCGGCCACCACCACATCGGCCACATCGGCATCCTCGGCGTGGACAAGAACGGGAGCGAGTGGTACCAGGTCTCCATCGGCGGCCGGCAGGGATGCAGCGCGGCGCTGGGCCAGGTGATCGGGCCTTCCTTCGCCGCGGCCGAGATGCCCGACGTGGTGGAGAAGCTGATCGATGCCTACGTGGGCCTGCGCCACGACGACGAGCTCTTCATCGACACCGTGCAGCGCCTCGGCATCGCGCCCTTCAAGGCGCGAGTCTATGGCGACAACCGTGAGGTGGCCCATGGCTGAGCGCGTGATCCGCCTCGTGTCCGAAGGCTTCACCCGCCGTTCGTCGCCGCGCGTGCAGGACGACGGCTGGCGGGTGCTGGGAGCGGGGGGCGAGCCCGTGCCCGAGACCCTCCCCGCCGGCCCCGTCATCGTGCCTCTCGCGACCTGGATCGCGCGCCGCGGCGAGTTGCTGCGGCGCGCCGCCACCGTCGGCGTCTGGCTCGAGCCCGACGACGATCCGGGCGCCCTCGCAGCCGACGTGGCGACGTTGCCCCTCATCGCGGTGCATTTCCCGAAGTTCACCGACGGTCGCGGCTACTCCACCGCGGCACTCCTGCGCGCGCGCTTCCTCTTCAAGGGCGAGCTGCGCGCCTTCGGCGACGTGGGCCGCGACCAGCTCTTCTACCTGCGCCGGGTGGGCTTCGACGCCTTCAGCCTGCCGCCCCAGCGCGACCCGGTGGCGGCACTCGCGAGCTTCGGCGACTTCTCGAATCCCTACCAGGGCTCCATCGACGAGCCGCGCCCCCTCTTCCGGCGCCGCGGCCCGGCCGGACTCATCGCAAGAGCCTCGCCGAGCGCGTCCTGCGCGCTCGCCAGCTGCTGGCGAGCGTCGAGAAGATGATCTCGGTGCTGCACCATGGCTAAGGTGTACCTCGTCGGCGCGGGCCCCGGCGCCCCGGACCTCCTCACGCTGCGCGCCGCGCGGCTGCTGGAATCCGCCGACATCGTGTTCCACGACGCGCTAGTGCACCCCGACACGCTGGCGCTCGCCGCGCGCGCACGCCACATCGACGTCGGCAAGCGCTACGGCAAGGTCTCGACGGAGCAGCGCTTCATCAACCGTTCGCTCATCGAGGCCGCACGCACCCACAGGACCGTGGTGCGCCTGAAGGGCGGCGACCCGATGCTGTTCGGGCGGGCGCAGGAAGAGATCGATGCGCTGCGCGCGGCGGGCATCGGGGTGGAAGTGGTGCCCGGCGTCACCGCCGCGCTCGCCGCCGCTTCGATGCTGCAGGTGTCGCTCACGCGGCGTGGCGTGGCGCGCACCGTGGCGTTTCTCACGCCCCGCGTCGGCCAGGACGAGACCGCTTGCGAATGGCTGCCGGCCGCGCTCGGCGCGGACTCCGTGGTTCTGTACATGGCGGCCGGCGCGTCGCGGCGAATCGCGCGCGAATTGATTGGCGGCGGCAAGTCCAGCCGGACCCCCGTGGCCCTGATGGAGAGTGCCACGCTGCCGGAAGAAAAGCAGGTGCTCACGACACTGGCGGCGCTCGCCGCCGAGGCGATGCCGCGCGCCAGCGGCCCGGTCGTCATGTGCGTGGGCGAGGTGTTCCGCGATCATGCAGCGGTTGAACGTCAGTCCGAAACCGCATGAGCACATCCGACAAGTACACCACCGAGACCATCACCGGGGTTCGCCCCTGGACCGACTCGCTCTTTTCCTTCCGCACCACGCGCGACCGCGGCTACCGCTTCGTGCCGGGCCAGTTCGCGCGCCTGGGTGTGCGTGCCGCCGGCGAGGACAGCATCGTGTGGCGCGCCTACTCGATCGCCTCCGCCGCCCATGACGAGCACCTCGAGTTCTTCTCCGTCGTGGTTCCGGGCGGGCAGTTCACCAGCCGCCTCGCGCAACTCAAGGAAGGCGACGAGGTTTTCGTCGAGAGGAAGAGCTACGGCTTCCTCACCACCGACCGCTTCGAGGCCGGCCGCGACCTGTGGATGCTCGCCACGGGAACCGGCCTCGCCCCGTTCCTGTCCATCCTCCATGACTTCGAGACCTGGGAGTCCTACGACAACCTGGTGCTGGTGCAGAGTGTGCGCACCCAGCAGGAGCTGGCCTACGAAGACGTGATCCGCGGCTTCGAGGAAAGCGACTACTACGCCGAGTACGCCAACAAGCTGCGCTATGCGCGTATCGTGACCCGTGAACCCGTGCCCGGCACCCTGCGCGACCGGGTCACGAAGCTGCTGGCCAGCGGCGTGCTGGAGGAGAACGTGGGACTGAAGCTCGACCACGACCGCTCCCGCGTCATGCTGTGCGGCAATCCCGAGATGGTCGAGGACTCGCGCAAGATCCTGGTGGATCGCGGCTATCGCGTCTCGCGGCGCGGCGAGCCCGGTCACCTCGCGGTGGAGAACTACTGGTAATGACGAACGACAAGGCAGCCGGCGACACCCCCGAGGCGATCTTCACGCGCGCAGGAGAGCGCGCACGGCAGATGGGCCTGCCCTACGCCGGGGCGGTGACGCCCGCGGAGGCGCAGGCGCTGGCGCAGGCCGGCGTGGCGAAGATCGTGGACGTGCGCACGCCCCCCGAGTACCAGCAGGTCGGCCACGTCCCGGAGACGCCGCTGGTGGTGTGGCCGCGCAACGGCGGCGACGCGGAGTACCAGTCGTTCGTCGACCAGGTGAGCGAACAATTCACTCCCGAAACGCCGCTGCTGCTGCTCTGCCGCAGCGGCGCCCGCTCCCACAGCGCGGCGCACCTCCTCACCCACGCGGGTTTCGTGCGCGCCTACAACATCCTCGAAGGCTTCGAGGGCGGCCAGCCCGGGCAGGGCTGGCGCAATGCAGGGCTGCCCTGGGTCCAGGGCGTTAGGGGTCAGACTCCTAGTGCATAGGGGCTGCGTTAGGGGTCAGACTCCTAGTGCTTCGACATTGACTGAGTTCCGACGGCACCTATGCACTAGGAGTCTGACCCCTAACGCCGACCCCTAAGGCCAGCGGTAGACCTGCACCGTGCCCGGGTTGGTCGCGGACCCGGCGCGCGTCGAACCCCCGAGCGCGAAGAACGCATTCCCCCGCATCACGCCACCCATGCCATGCACCGCGGTGGGTAGGGGCGGCATCGGGCTCCACGCCTGCTGCCCGGCCATGATCGCCTCGACGGAGGAGAGGGTTCGCAGCCCGCCCCCCAGGACCTCCCCGCCCGCCACCATGATCATGGTGGAAGAGGCGGCGGCGGCAAAGCCGGCGCGGGCGATGCGCAGCGCCGGGCCCTCACGCCACGTCTCGCTCGCCGGGTCGAAGATCGAGACCCGCGGCGATTCGCTCACCAGCTCCTGCCGCCCGCCGAGCATCCACAGCTCGCCCTGGAAGGCGACCAGGTGCGAGTGGTCGCGCGGGGCGCGCCCGTCGCCCACGTGCACCCGCGAAGCGCCGGTGCGCGGATCGTACTGGTGGAGGGAGCCATCCATGTTGCCCAGCCACGCGTAGCCCGCGAGCGTGGCGGCGCCGCTCGCGGCGACAATGGGCAGGTCGAGCGCATCCTCCCAGATGCCGCGGCTCACGGAGTAGCGGTTGCCCTCGCCGCGGCCGCTGCCGACGGGAAAGCCGCCCGCCACGAAGATGTCGTCGCCGATGGTGAAGGCGAGGGCGTGGTTGCGGCCCCGCGGAATGCGCGGCAGCACTTCCCATTCGCCGCGCACGAGGTCGAAGCGCATGAAGGCGGTGGCGTCGGAGATTCCGCCGGCGACGTACGCCTGGTCGCCGTGGACCGTCGTCGCCACCTCGGAGAGGTTGATCGGCATCGAGGCACCGGCGCTCCACGTGCCGTTGGCGGGCGTGGCCGGAGTGCCGTCGACGCAGGTCGTTCCCGCGACGCTCGACAGGCGCACCGGCCGCAGCGTGCCGCTGCCGAATTGCGATTGGGTGGAGGCGTAGCGCGCCACGCCCGCGTTGCAGTCGGAGAACTCGAGCTCGAGCCGGCCCCAGGGCACACGCTCGACCTGCGCCGGGTCGAACGCCGCGCCGAAGCGCGTGCCGACGGGACGAAGGTTGGCATCGACGACCACCCGCGAGCCGTGCGCCGGGGCCTCGCCCACCATCCACGCCTGCTCGCCCTGCGCGTCGTAGGTGAACCAGTAGACGAGCGCACGCCCGTCGGGGAGCTCCTCCAGCGTCCAGCCCTCGCCGTTGTGCGCCGGGTCGAACCACGAGCCGCTGCGCTGGCGTACGCCCTCCAGGGTGCGAGCGCCCGAGCTGCCCACCTTGCGCTTCCCGGCGCACTCGAGCTCCGAGAGCGCCGTGAGCCGGGTCACGCGACGGTTGCCGCTGCCCCAGGACGCGGGGCCGGCGTAGGTGACCTCCCCCTCGTTGCACGCGGTGAAGCGGAACTCGAGGGTGCCCCACGGCAGCAGCTGCAGCTGCGTGGCATCGTAGCTCGGGCCGAAGCGCGGGCCGCGGGTGGTGAAGGCGTTGGGGAAGCGGATGCGGTCCCCCTCCACGCGACCGTTGTCGGCGTAGATCCACGCCTGGGCGGCGCTGCTGCCTGGCGGCGGGTAGGTGAACCACAGGGCGACCGCGCTTCCGTTCTCCAGCACCTGGAGCGTGAAGCCTTCGCCGGAGCGCTCCGGGGTGAACCACGATCCCGACTGCGCGGGACCGATCCAGAGGGCGGCGGCGAGGATGGCGGAGAGCATTCGGAAACGGTACATGACGCCAGCAAACGGAGCGTTACCAAATATGACGAAGTCCGGTTAGGGGTCAGACTCCTAGTGCATAG
>JBBQBW010000140.1:0-6641 GCA_038318025.1 Burkholderiales bacterium
ACCGAGCCCGGAAAGCGCCCCGTCCCGCTCGCCGATCTCGCGCCGTCGGCGGTGGGCGAATGGAACCGCGCCGTGGATCCGCCGGCCGCAGTGGCGCGCGCCATCGCGCGGCTGGAAGGATCGCGCTTCGCCGATTTCACCGCGAGCGACGATGGACGGCGCATCACGTACGTCGAGGTGGTGAGCCCGATGGAGAGCCACCTCTGGGTGATGGAAGTGGCGACCGGCAAGCGCCGGCGCGTCACGCGCGCTGCGAAGGGCGACCCGGTCTCCTATCGCCTGCCGCGCTTCATGAAGGACGGGCGCTCGCTCCTCGCCACCAGCGATCGCGGCTCCGAATACCGGCGCATCGTGCAGGTGCCGCTGGCAGGAGGCGCCGAGCGCGTCCTCACCGAGCACCTCAAGTACGACATCGACGACCTGCAGGTCGCGCCCGACGGCGCGCGCGTCGCCTTCACCAGCAACGAGGGCGGCTCCCATTCGCTGCGCTTCCTCGACGGGAAGACGCTCAAGGAGCAGCCGCGCCCGCCGCTCTTCAATGGCGTGATCTCGGACCTCGCCTGGCGGCCGGGATCCGCGGAGGCGGGCTTCCAGCTCGCCTCGGCACGATCCGCCGGCGACGTGTTCACCTACGATGTCGTGGAGAACAAGCTCGCGCGCTGGACCAACGGCAACAATCCCAACGTGAACGTGAGCACCTTCCCGGAGCCGCGGGTGGTGAAGTGGAAATCGATCGACGGCATCGAGTCCACCGCGTTGCACTATCCGCCCTCCGAGCGCCACGCCGGAAAGCGGCCCGTCCTGGTGGACTTGCGCGGCGGCCCGGGCAGCCAGGCACAAGCCGCGTTCATCGGGGAACGCAACTACCTGGTCACCGAGCTCGGCATCGCGATGGTCTACCCGAGCCTTCGCGGAGCGCCCGGCTTCGGCAAGACCTTCCGCAGGCTCGGCATCGGGCCGCGCCGCGACGAGACCGCGCGCGAGGTGGCCGCCCTGCTCGACTGGATTCGCGCGCAGCCCGACCTCGACGCGGACCACGTTCTCCTGGCGGGCGCGGGGGCGGGCGCAACCATCGCACTCGCCTCCGCGGTGCAGCACGCTGCGCGCATCGCGGGCGTGATCGCGGTGCTGCCGGCCTCCGTCCCGGCGGGCACGGAGCGCCTGCCCAAGCCGGCGTTCATCGTCGTAGGGCGAGCGGACCCGGCGGCGCTACCGGCACGCGCCGCCGCCGCCGCCCTGAAGTCGCGCGGCGTCACGGCATGGATCCTGGAGGTGGAAAGCAGTGGCCCCGGCCTGCTGGGCGGGACCGGGGCCGAATTCCTCGCCGGCGCGACCGTCGAGTTCGCGCAGAAGGTACTGATGCGCTAGTTACTCGAGGTGCTCGTGGAAAGGAGGCGCGCATATACTAGCCAAACCGCGGTGGCCATAGGGGGTGGACGCATGTCGGAAGTGATCAGCATCCTGTCGGTCGGCGCGGGCACCCTGCTCGCCATCGTGGCCGCCGCCTTCATCGTCTTCTGGTTCATCGAGGACGTAACCCAGAAGAAGCACGCGGTGCTGCGCAACTACCCGGTGATCGGACGGCTGCGCTACTTCTTCGAGAAGCAGGGCGAGTACTTCCGGCAATACTTCTTCGCTGGCGACCGCGAGGAGATGCCCTTCAACCGCGCCACTCGGGCCTGGGTCTACCGGGTGGCGAAGAAGGAGGACGGCAGCGGCATCATCGGCTTCGGCTCGACCTACGACATGAAGGCGCCGGGGGCGATCCTGTTCGTGAACGCGCCCTTCCCGGTACAGGAGTGGGAGAAGCAGCCGACGCCGCCACTTTCCATCGGCGAGGGCTATTGCGAGCGTCCGTTCGTCGCCCACTCCCTCGTCAACATCAGCGGCATGAGCTTCGGCGCCATCTCGAAGCCCGCGGTGCAGGCGCTCTCCCGCGGGGCGAAGGCGGCCGGCTGCTGGATGGACACGGGCGAGGGCGGCCTGGCCCCTTACCACGAGGAGG
Organism: Burkholderiales bacterium; assembly: GCA_038318025.1. GTDB lineage: Bacteria > Pseudomonadota > Gammaproteobacteria > Burkholderiales > Usitatibacteraceae > Usitatibacter. Next base: position 2,006 of record JBBQBW010000140.1, read on the forward strand.
GCGGCTGCGACGTCATCATGCAGATCGGCACCGCCAAGTACGGCATCCGCGACGAGGCGGGAAATTTCTCGCCGGAGAAGGCGCGCGCCCTCGCCACGAGGGTCGCGGCCTTCGAGATCAAGCTTTCGCAGGGCGCCAAGCCGGGCAAGGGCGGGGTGCTGCCCGGCGGCAAGGTGACCGCCGAGATCGCCGCGATCCGCGGCATTCCCGCGGGGCAGGATTCCATCAGCCCCAACCGCCACCGTGACGCCGCCAACACGATCGAGCTGCTGGACCAGGTGCGGATGATCCGCGAGGTCACCGGTCGCCCCGTCGGCATCAAGACCGCCATCGGCGGCTGGCATTTCCTGAACGACATCGCCGACAACGTTCTGCGCCGGGGCCTGGACTACGCACCGGATTTCCTGGTGATCGACGGCGGCGAGGGCGGCAGTGGTGCCGCCCCCCAGGCGCTCTTCGACCACATGAGCCTGTCCATCGAGGAGGCGCTGCCCCGCGCGGCGGACATGCTCTACGAGAGCGGGCTCAAGGACCGCGTGCGGCTGGTGGCCTCGGGCAAGCTCGTCACCTCGGCCCGCGCCGCATGGGCGCTATGCGTGGGCGCGGACTTCATCAACACCGCGCGCGGCTTCATGTTCTCGCTGGGCTGCATCCAGGCGCTGCGCTGCCACACCAACACCTGCCCCACCGGCATCACCACCCACAACCCGCGCCTGCAGCGCGGGCTGGTGGTCGAGGAGAAGTGGCAGCGCGTGGCCAACTACGCCCAGGGCATGAACCACGACATCGAGATGATTGCGCACTCGTGCGGCGTGGCGCACCCGCGGCTGCTGCGGCGCGAGCACTGCCGCATCGTGCAGGCCAACGGCGCGACCTCCGCCCTCAACATGATGTATCCCTATCCCAGGCCGAAGGCGATTGCCCAGGCCCTCGCCGCCGCGGCGGTGACCGTCCCCGCCGATTGAGCGACGCCGCGCTCGCCGACGCGATCCTCGTCGCCCACGCGGCCTTCGTCGCTTTCGTGGTGCTGGCGCTTCCGGCCACTTGGATCGGCGTGGCGCTGGGAAAACCCTTCGCTCGCAACCGCTGGTTCCGGGGCTTGCACCTGGCGGCAATCGCCTTCGTGGTGGTGCAGACCGTGCTGGGCTACGCCTGCCCCCTCACGATCTGGGAGGACGCGCTGCGGGGCGCGGGCGGACAGCAAGGTTTCATCGAGCGCTGGATCCACGCCTGGCTCTTCTGGCGCGCGCCGCCCTCGGTATTCGCCGCGATCTATGTCGCCTTCGGAGGGCTGGTCGCGTGGACCTGGTGGCGCTTCCCGCCGCGCCGCGGCCCGGGAACCTGACCTAGTCCAGTCCCAGCACCGTGTTCACCGCGGACACGAGGCCCGAGATCTTGAACGGCTTGGTCACGTAGCCGTCGGCGCCGAGCGCGAGTCCCCGGGCGATGTCGGTGACCTCGGAGCGCCCGGTCATCATCACCACCGGCAGCCGCGCGATCTTGGGGTTGGCGCGGATGCGCTCGAGGATCTGAAAGCCGTCGGCATCGGGCAGCGTCACGTCGAGGAGCACGATGTCCGGCAGCGGCGTCGCGTTGAACTCGGTGTTGATCTCCTTGCGGTTGCGTGCGAACCGCGTGAGGAAACCCGCCTTGGTGAGCACCTCGCCCACCAGCTTGAGGAGCGAGGCGTCGTCCTCCACCACGAAGACGCAGTGCCGCTCGCCATTGCGCGGCGGCATGCGCTCGGCGGCGCGCCGCGCCATGGCCACGTAGAACCCGGTCCTGGCGAGCTGGGGTCCTCCGGCACTCGCCTCGGTGCGGGCCTGGGCCTGGGTCTCGGGCGTGGGGGGCGGCACGGGCTTGGCGGGCGGCTGCGTGAAATCGAGGTCTTCCCCCGGATCCGGCTTCTGCGTCATGGAGCTGCTTCCTTGGCGGCCGCGTCCTTCGGGACGCCGATGCGACTTTCCTCGCCGCGGGCCAGTTTCGCGATGTTCGCATGGTGCCTTGCGACGAGCAGGATTGCCATCGCCGCGACGGCGGCAAAGATGGGCCCCATGCCGAAGAGGTACCACGCGAGCGCAGGCGCGGCCGCCGCCGCCACGATCGCCGCGAGCGACGAGTAGCGCGTGATCGCGACCACCGCGAGCCACAGCGCGAGGACCGGCACGCCCAGTCGCCAGTCGAATGCGATCAGCACTCCGGCCGCCGTCGCCACGCCCTTGCCGCCCTTGAACCGCAGCCACACCGGGAAGATGTGGCCGAGGAACGCCGCGAGGCCGACGCTGGCCACCGCGAGCTCGGGGAGGTCGAGCATTCGCGCCACCATCACCGCGAGCCATCCCTTGGCCGCATCGCCCGCGAGCGTGAGGAGCGCCGCGAGGCGATTTCCCGATCGCAGCACATTGGTCGCGCCGATGTTGCCGGAGCCATAGGTGCGCGGGTCCGGCAGCGCCATGAAGCGGCTCACGACGACGGCGAAGGGGATGGAGCCGGCGAGGTATCCGGCAAGGGCGCAAAGGGCCGCGGTCATGGCCATACTCTACAATACGCGCCCATGGATACGATCTTCATCCGCGAGTTCCGCGTCGACGCCTGGGTGGGGATCTACGAGTGGGAAAAGCAGCGCCCGCAGACCCTCGAGCTCGAGATCGAGATCGGCATCCCGGGCAACAACGCCGGCCGCACCGACAACATCCACGACACCGTCCACTACGGCGAGGTGGTCGAGCGCATCGTGGCCGACCTGGCCGAGCGGCGCTTCAAGCTCCTGGAAACCCTGGGCGAGCATGTCTGCGGCGTCATCACCCACGATTTTCGTGCGCCCTGGGTGCGCCTTTCGGTCGCCAAGCTGGGCCACATCCGCAACGTGCGCAAGGTGGGCGTGACCCTCGAGCGTCGCCGCGACGCGGCCGAGTAGGTCGGCATGCTCAAGTGGCTGCTGGTAATCGCCGTGGGGGTGGCGGTGATCGCGATCATCACGCCATGGCTCCATCGGCGCGGGCTGGGCCACCTGCCCGGCGACATCACGGTGCGCTGGCGGGGCCGCAACCTCTACCTGCCGATCACCACCACGATCCTGCTCTCGCTGGCCCTGACGCTCTTCGCGCGCGTCTTCTAGCCGACGGTCGCGGCGGGAACCGCGCCGCCTCGATCGGTGGTGAAGATGGCGCGATAGGCCGCGTAGTTCGAGGCGATCAGCACGGGCATCCACACCAGCATGCCGAGCCCGAACGGAATCATCGCGACGAGCAGCAGCACGCCCATCACCAGGCCGTACAGGGTGAACGCGATGAAGTTTCCGAAGCAGCCGAAGAAGCTCGCCTTCATCGCCGCTACGGGACCCATCTCGTTGATCACGACCAGCGCCGGGGCGAACCACGTGGCGGCAACGAGGGGCAGTGTCAGGGCCACGGCGACCAACACGCCGAGGATCATCGTGAGGGACGATTCACCCGCGGCCGCGGCCATCTTCTCGGCATCGCCGCCGATGAACACCTCCATCGCCCCGAAGCCGAAGACCAGGCCGAAGGCGAGCAACAACACCACGCTGGCCGCGACGAACGCGATGCCGACCAGCAATAGCTGCACGAAGTGCCGGCGGAATCCTGCGAACAGGTGCTCCAGCTCGAACTCGCCGCCGATCTCGAGGTTGCGGCAGGCCACCACGAATCCCGCGGTGATCACCGGATTCAGGATCTGGAAGGCGAGGGTGCCCACCCCCTGGACCAGGTTCATCGCGCCGATGAGGATGAAGAGCATCACCACCGCGATCACCCACATCAGCTTGGCCTTGGTGAAGAGCGTCCAGCCTTTCCCGATCCAGGCGGGGCCCGCGCCCGCAGGAAGGTGGCGTCCGGGCACTACCAGTTCGAGGCCGTAGTCCGATGCGGCGGTGGTTTCGGTAGCGGTCATGGGAATGCCTGTCGGGAGCGTGTTTCCTTTTACTCCTCGATCGCCACGTCAACAAGCTTGGGTTCCAGCACGCGAAGGAGCTCCGCGGGATCCATGCCGAGGAGGTAACCGCGCCGGCCGCCGTTGATGTAGATGCGCTCGAGCGCCAGCACCGATCGCTCGAGATAGATCGGCATCGCCTTCCTCGTGCCGAAAGGCGAGGTTCCGCCGATGAGATACCCCGAGTGGCGGGTCGCCACTTCGGGCTTGCAGGGAGTGATGCGCTTCATCCCCGCTGCCCGCGCCAACTCCTTGGTGGAGACCTTGCGGTCCCCGTGCATCAGCACCAACAGCGGCTCAGCATGCTCGTTCTCCATCACCAGCGTCTTCACCACCTGGTGCTCGGGCACGCCCAACGCGCTCGATGACAACGAGGTCCCGCCGTGCTCGACGTATTCGAACTCGTGCTCGGTATAACCGACCCCCGCGCCCTTGAGGAACTGCGTGGCGGGAGTTCCGCCGGATTTGCCTGCCATCTCAGTGCTCCAGCCAGGTGCGCCCGAGCAGCACCGCGCCCGAGACGATGAGCAACACGCCCACCACGCGGCGCATCTGCGCCTGGGTGAGGCCGACGTGGATCTTCATGCCGGTGCGCAATCCGAGCCAGACGAAGGGTGCGAGGGCGGCGGCGCTGGCGAGGAGCGTCGCGTGGAGCACCAGCCCGCCGATCGCGTAGACGATGGTT
>JBBQBW010000141.1:0-6614 GCA_038318025.1 Burkholderiales bacterium
CCATCCGCTCGTCGAGGAGCTCGATCCAGTGCCGCACCGGGGTGTCGGTGCCGGACTGGAGGTGGGCGAGGCAGCCGATGTTGGCGGTGGCGATGGTGGCGGGGGCGCCGGTCATCAGGGCGAGGACCTTGTTCTTCAGCAACGGCTGCGACAGGCCCGGCTTCAGGATCGAGTAGGTGCCGGCCGAACCGCAGCAGAGGTGCGAATCGGGCACCGGCGTGAGGAAGTAGCCCGCGTCCATCAGGATCTGCTCGGCCACGCCGCGCACCTTGAGCCCGTGCTGCAGGCTGCAGGGGGCGTGGAACGCCACCTTCTCCCCGGCCTCGGCCTTGCGCACCTTCGCCATCACCGCGGCCTTCTCCGCCTCGACCACCTGGGAGATGTCGCGCGCCATCGCCGAGATGCGCGCCGCCCGCTCCGCGTAGGCGGCATCGTCGCGCAGCAGGTGGCCATAGTCCGCGACCATGGTCCCGCAGCCGCTCGCGGTGATCACCAGCGCCTCGGCGCCAGCCTCCACATGGGGCCACCACGCGTCGATGTTGGCGCGCACGAAAGCCTTCGACCGCTCCTGCTCGTTCAAATGGAAGGTGACCGCGCCGCAGCAGCCCGCCTGCTTCACGTCCACCAACGTGATGCCGATGCGGTCCAGCACCCGTGCGGTAGCGGCATTGATGGACGGCGCCATGGAAGGCTGCACGCAGCCGCCCAGCACCAGCATCTTCCGCCCGTGGCGGGCCTCGGGCCACGCGCCCGGCTCCACCCGGGGCAAGACCTTCTTCGCGAGCGACGCAGGTAACACGCCGCGGAAAGCGCGGGCCAGGGCGAGCGCCGCGCCGAAGAGCGCCCGGGACGGCAGCGCCCGCGCCAGCGCCCAGCGCCGCAGGCGGTCGCCGGCCTTGCGCGGCACCTTCGCCTCGAGCACGTTACGCCCGATATCCACGAGGCGCCCGTACTCCACCCCCGACGGGCACGTGGTCTCGCAAGCGCGGCAGGTGAGGCAGCGGTCGAGGTGCAGTTGGGTGCGCTCGGTGACGGGCGCGCCCTCGAGCATCTGCTTCATGAGGTAGATGCGCCCGCGCGGGCTGTCGAGCTCGTCGCCCAGCAGGTTGTAGGTGGGGCACGTGGCGAGGCAGAAGCCGCAGTGCACGCACTTGCGCAGGATCGACTCCGCCTCCTTGCCTTCGGCGGTGTCGCGGATCCAGGAAGCGAGGTGGGTTTCCATCAGCCGAACGGCTTGATGCCCTCGGCGGCGAAGGCGCGCGGGCGCGGGCCGGACCAGTACTCGCCGTCGAAAGCGGCATCCTGGGCGGCGAACCACTCCGAGAGCCTCTGCGCTCCGTGGGCTTTCACTGCCGCGCGCGCCGCCCGATCGTCGGCGAAGCCGTCGGCGTGGAAGAAGCGGTTGAAGAGCGGGTACACCCCGGTGGCGAGGGCCGCGATGCGCTCCAGCACCTGCGCGCGCTCCCACGAGCCCGGCGGCCTGAGAAGCTTCTCCTCACCATGGCGATCGCACTGGTGCTCCACCAACGCGACGCATTCGGTGAGCACGCCGTCGGGCGTCACCAGCGCCGGCACCTTGGCCTTCGGGTTCACCTTGAGGAGCGCCTCGTCATGGTGCTCGCGGCCCGCGAAATCGACGCGCTTCAGCTCGAACGGCACGTCCAGCTCCTGCAGCAACGCGTGGACCAGGAGCGAGCAGGAGCCGGGGGAATGGAAGAGCGTGTACATGGCTAGAAGTCGTACATGCGCCGCGGATTGAGGATGCCAGCGGGATCGAACGCGTCCTTCAGGCGCCGGTGGATCTTCAGCAGCGCGGGCTGGAGCGGCTGGAACACGTCCACCGACCTGTTGCCGCCGCGGAAGAGCGTCGCGTGGCCGCCAAGGCGCTCGGCGGTGGAGCGGATCGAAAGCGCGTCCACCTCGCCGCTCACCCAGCGCAGCCCCCCGCCCCACTCGATGAGCTGCGAATGCGGGAGCGCGATCGCCTCCGCCGTCTGCGGCACCGAGACCCGCCATAACGGCCGGTCCGCGACGAAGAACGGCAAGCGATGGTCGCGCAGGTCGCGCCACCAGGAAGCCGCATCGGGAACCTCGGCGCCCCCCATCTTCCCGCGCGCCGCGGACACGGCACTCGCGGCGCCGGAAAGGCGCACCCGCAGCACGCCCTGCTCCCACGCGGTGCCGGAAAGCGGCAGCGGCTGCCCCGCCCAGCGGTTCGCGGCTTGCGTCGCCGCGGCCTCGGAATATTCGAACGCGAGCGTGAGCTCCGACGGTGGGCGCGGCAGCACCTTGAACGACACCTCGGTCACGATGCCGAGGGTGCCAAGGGCCCCCGCCATCAGGCGCGAGACGTCGTAGCCCGCCACGTTCTTGATCACGCGCCCGCCGAACGAGAGGTCCTCGCCCTTGCCGTTCACGATGCGGGTGCCGAGCACGAAATCACGCACCGCGCCCGTGTACGGCCGGCGCGGCCCCGAAAGCCCGCACGCGACGGTGCCGCCGATGGTGGCCCCCGCGGCGAAGTGCGGCGGCTCGAAAGGCAGCATCTGACGCTCGGCGTCGAGGGCCGCCTCCACCGTCTCGAGGCGCGTGCCGGCGCGCACCGTGAGCACCAGTTCCTTCGGTTCGTAGACCACGATGCCCGAATACCCCGCGACCTCGACGGGCTCGCCTTCGGGCGTGCCGCCATAAAAAGCCTTGCTGCCGCCGCCCTGGATCGCGAGCGGCGCCTTGCGCGCGGCAGCATCGGCCACGCGTGCGCACAAACCCGGAATGAAATCGTCGGCCATGGTCAGAACCGTGGGATGTCGGGGCGCGGGACCTGCCCCGCGCGCACGTGGGTGCCGCCCCACTCGGCGCAGCGCTTGAGCGTCGGCACCGCCTTGCCGGGATTCATGATGTCGCGCGGGTCGAACGCATGCTTCACGTCGTGGAACGCGGCGATCTCGGGGTCGCGGAACTGGACGCACATCTGCTTCAACTTCTCCAGGCCCACGCCGTGCTCGCCGGTGATGGTGCCGCCCACCTCGACGCAGAGCTCGAGGATGCGCCCGCCGAACTCCTCGCTGCGCTCGAGCTCCCCCGGCTTCATCGCGTCGTAGAAGATGCACGGGTGGATGTTGCCGTCGCCGGCGTGGAAGACGTTGCCCACGGTCATGCCGTACTCTGCCGCGAGCTCGACGATGCGCTCGAGCACGTCGGGAAGGCAGCGGCGCGGGATGGTGCCGTCGATGGTGTAGAAGTCCGGCAGGATAGTGGCGAGCGCCGCGAAGGCGCCCTTGCGCGCGCGCCACAGACCGGCGCGCTCCACCTCGCTCACGGCCACCCGAATCTCGCTCGCGCCATTGCGCTCGAGGATCGCGCGCACCTGGGCGAGCGCCTCTCCCGCCTCTTCAAAGCCGCCGTCCACCTCCGCCAGCAGCAGCGCCTCGGCCCCCACCGGGAAACCCATCGCCATGAAGCGCTCGCAGGCCTCGATCACCACGCGGTCCATCATCTCGAGGGCGGCGGGAATGACGCCCGCGCCGATGATCTCGCCCACCGCCTCGGCGGCCGAGCGCACCGAGCCGAAGGCGGCGAGGAGGGTCTCGGTGCGCTCCGGAAGCGGCGTGAGCTTTACCGTAACGCGCGTCACGACCCCCAGGTTGCCCTCGCTGCCGGTGATGAGCGCCATCAGGTCCAGCCCCGCGGCATCGAGGGCTCGCGAGCCCATCTCGAGGATGTCGCCGTCGGCGTCGATGGCGCGCACCGCCATCAGGTTGTGGGTGGTGAGGCCGTACTTGAGGCAGTGCACGCCGCCGGAATTCTCCGCCACGTTGCCGCCGATGGAGCAGATCAGCTGGCTGGAGGGATCGGGCGCGTAGAAGAGTGAATGGGGTGCTGCGACCTCCGAGACCTTGAGGTTGCGCACTCCGGGCTCGACGACCGCGGCTCGCAGCAGGGGATCGACCTCCACCACGCGCCGCATCTTCGACATGACGAGCAGCACGCCGTCTTGGCGGGGGATCGCGCCACCCGAGATCCCGGTGCCCGCGCCGCGCGTCACCACCGGCACGCCGTGCCTCGCGCAGGCGCGCACCACCGCACGGACCTGCTCCTCGCTCTCGGGCAGCACCGCGAGCATCGGCGTCTCGCGGTGGGAAATGAAGGCATCGGTCTCGAAGGGCCTGAGCCCTTCCTCGTCCACCACCACGTGCAACTGCGGGGACACCGTTCGCAGCGTGGCGAGCAGCGCCTGGCGCAACGCGGGCGCGGGGAGGTCGGGGGCTATGCGCGTCGTGGTTTGCATGGGCAAGGGAACATGAAGGCTAGAAGCGCGGCAGCTCCGGGTGCGGGAGTTGCCCGCGCGAGACCCGCATCGCGCCGTACTCGGCGCAGCGATTGAGCGTCGGCACCGCCTTGCCGGGATTCAGCAGCCCCTCGGGATCGAAGGCCGCCTTCACCGCGTGGAACTGCGCCAGCTCGGCGGTGCGGAACTGGGTGCACATCTGGTTGATCTTCTCGATCCCCACGCCGTGCTCCCCGGTGATGGTGCCGCCCACCTCGATGCACAGCTCCAGCAGCTCGGCGGAGAACGCCTCGGTACGCTCGAGCTCGCCGGGCACGTTGGCGTCGTAGAGGATCAGCGGATGGAGGTTTCCGTCGCCCGCGTGGAACACGTTGGCGCAGCGCAACCCGTACCTGACACTCATCTCCTCGGTGCGCCGCAGCACCAGCGCCAGCGCCCCGCGGGGAATCGAGCCATCGATGCAGTAGTAGTCGGGCGAGATGCGCCCCACCGCAGGGAAGGCGGCCTTGCGCCCCGACCAGAACTTGAGGCGCTCGAGCTCGGAGGCCGAGCAGCGGATGTCGGTGGCGCCGGAGGCGCGCATCACCTCGATGATCTTGCCGATCTCGTGCTCCACCTCTTCCTTCGAGCCGTCGGATTCGGCGAGCAGGATCGCCTCGGCCTCCAGGTCATAGCCCGCGTGCACGAAGCCCTCGACCGCGCGGGTGGCGAGCTTGTCCATCATCTCCAGGCCGGCGGGAACGATGCCCGCGGCGATCACGTTGGCGACCGCCTCCCCCGCCTGCTCCACGTTCGCGAACGAGGCCATCACCACCTGGGCGAGCTCGGGCTTCGGGAGGAGCTTCACCGTGACTTCCAGCGTGATTGCGAGCAGGCCCTCGGAGCCGGTGACCAGCGCCAGCAGGTCGTAGCCCGGGGCATCGAGCGCCTCGGCGCCCAGCTCCAGCACCTCGCCATCGATGGCCATGGCACGCACGCGCGTGATGTTGTGCACGGTGAGCCCGTACTTGAGGCAGTGCACCCCGCCCGAGTTCTCGGCCACGTTGCCGCCGATGGAGCACGCGATCTGGCTCGAGGGATCGGGCGCGTAGTAGAGCCCCAGGGGCGCCACGTGCTGCGAGATCTTGAGGTTGGTGACGCCGGGCTGCACGCGCGCACGCCGCCCCAGGGGGTCCACCTCGATGATGCGGTTGAATTTCGCGAGCGACATGAGGATGCCGTCGGCGAGCGGCAGCGCGCCGCCCGAAAGCCCGGTGCCCGAGCCCCGGGCCACCACCGGAACCTTCGCCTCCCGCGCCACCGCGAGCACCGCGGCGACTTCCGACTCGCTCACCGGCAGGGCCGCCACGAGCGGGGTCTCGCGATAGGCGGAGAGCCCGTCGCACTCGTAGGGCTTCAGCGCCTCGCGCTCCACCAGCACGCTCGCTGCCGGCAACGAGCGCGCCAGGCACGCCGCGACGCGCGCCTGGCGCGCGGGCCTTTCGTCGATCGCGGAAGGGGTAGGAGCGGTGCTCATCGGGCGCGTCGGGAATAATGGGGGCTGTGAGACTTTCGATTATTCCATGGAACCCATCTCTTACCTGATATTGGCCACGCTGCTCGTCCTCATCGGACTGGCGGGAACCGTCCTGCCCGTGATCCCCGGCGCGCTCTTCGTGTTCGCGGGGCTCTTCCTCGCGGCGTGGGCCCATGGCTTCGCCCACGTGGGCTGGGTGGCGCTCACCATCATCGGTGTGCTGGGACTATTGTCCCTCGTCGCCGACTTCATCTCGTCGCTTGCGGGCGCCCAGCGCGTGGGCGCCAGCCCCCAGGCACTGGTGGGCGCGGCGATCGGAGGGCTGGTGGGGGTCTTCTTCAGCATCCCCGGGATGATCATCGGCCCGTTCATCGGCGCGGTGGGCGGGGAGTTCCTCGCCCGCGGAAGGCTGGTGCAGGCGGGAAAGGTGGGGATCGGGACCTGGATCGGTTTGCTCCTGGGGGCGGTGCTGAAGGTCGTCATCGCGTTCCTGATGATCGGGACGTTCTTCGCCTTCTACTGGCTCAATCCCTAGTCGACACCATAGCCACCGAGCCCAAGGGCGCGGTCCGGGCCGAGGCGTCGCGATGCGCACGAGCGAAGGGGAGCGAGGCTCACTACCACCCATTACGTTCGAATTCCTTGCGCGGCGTCGATCTTGCGGCAAGTCGGTACGCGAGCCTCGACCCGGTCCGCGAGCCCGCGGGCTCGATGGGCGATCCGTTGTCGCAGCTGGGCGCGGGGATCTATTTTTTGGGGTGGGGCGCGGGGCGACACCGCGCGCGCCGCGCCGGCGCCCCCGCCGCCCCC